>CAZYHJ010000004.1:26805-81474 GCA_964646645.1 uncultured Saprospiraceae bacterium
GGGATTTAGGGGCCAATCAGCGGAGGGCAGAGGAGGTCTTTATTGTGGGGTTGTTGCATGCAACAACCCGGAAAAGTCAAGATGAGATATTCAACCCGATTGGGTAATTGTAGTTACTTTTGAGGCAACAAATTAAACCATTGAACATATGGGACTTTTAGATGGAAAAGTGGCGATCGTGACCGGTGGTTCACGAGGAATTGGCAAGGCAATCGTTGATGCATTTGCCGCTGAAGGCGCCTCAGTAGCATTTACCTACCTCTCCTCCCGGGAACGGGCAGAAGGCATAGCGGCAGAATGGAAAGCCCGCGGCCGGAATGTCATCGCATGTTATTCCGACGCGAGCTCATATGTGCACGCGGAATCTTTGGTTCCATCCATCCACGAACAATTTGGCAGAATCGATATCCTCGTCAACAATGCAGGCATCACCAACGACACACTGCTGCTCCGTATGGATGAAGACCAGTGGGATAGCGTCATTGATACCAACCTGAAGTCGGTCTTTAACATGACCAAACAATGCATCAAGGTGATGTTGCGTCAGAAATCCGGCTCATTGATTCACCTGAGTTCTGTCGTAGGGATCTTCGGTAATGCAGGTCAGGCGAATTACGCAGCCTCCAAAGCAGGTATCATAGGATTCAGTAAATCTGTGGCCAAAGAAGTTGGTTCAAGAAATATTCGCAGCAACGTAATCGCCCCGGGCTTTATCGAATCCGATATGACAGGCGAACTGGATGAAAATACCCGCAAAGCTTTCTTGTCTAATGTGCCTTTGGGCAGATTGGGTCAGGCCGATGAAGTAGCCCGTCTGGCTGCATTTCTGGCCTCTGATCAATCATCTTACATCACCGGTCAGGTCATCAGCATCTGTGGCGGACTAAACACCTGATCATGCGTCGTTTTCTTCCTGTACTGCTGGTCACCATTCCCATGGTCGCTTGCGTACCCAGGTTAACGAGCAAACTTGCGACCCAACAGGATGTCCTCCTTGTGCCGGCACCGAAGGATGAAAAACACAAGCTGAGTGCCTGCTATGATCCCCAATCCTATGTAGAACACCCGGAACTCATCCGTACCAAATATATCCGGGTCAACTTTCATTTTATGAATTCCCGCGACGGCGCATACAATATGCCTGAAGCGGAAACCGCAGCTTATGCGAGGGACTGGATTTATGCAGCTAATTCCAACCTGGAGAAGAACATGAAAATGTTTCTGCCCCACGGAAATGAAACTCCGGTGTTGCCGATTCCATACCGGTATGTCATTTCACCTGATCCATCCATACCAGGGGATGATGGGGTGTACTACCATGTCGATGACACTTTGTGTTATGCGGTCAAAACAGGAAGGGACCGGAATATCAGCGACAAGCGCGTGATAGAAAAATACGCCGTGCGTCCTGACTCCGTACTCAATATATTCTTACAGACGCATCATCTGGATAGCATCCCGTCCCCCACTTACAAACCGGATGGTTCGGGCATATCCCTGGGCAGTTCGGTTAAGGTGTTTGGAAAGTATCATCTGAAACCAAGTGTCTGGGACATCCGTGGCATATTGAATCATGAAATCGGGCATTCATTGGGTTTGTCACATACCTGGGGAGGGCATGATGGATGCGATGATACACCGGCACATCCTAATTGCTGGAATAAAAAACCGGATCCGCCATGTGATACGATGTACTCCAACAATATGATGGATTACAATGCCCATATGGCGGCACTCACACCCTGTCAGATTGGGAAAATATTGCTCAACATGAATCGGCTCGATGCCATGCAACGCAATATCCTTGAACCCAGATGGTGTGAATTGGACACCACAGCCAATGTCATGATTACTGATAGCGTGAGATGGAATGGCAGTCTTGATCTCGAAGGAAATATCGTCGTCAAAGAAACAGGCATCCTTGAAATCGCCTGCAGAGTGTCATTGCCTGCTGAGGCCTCCATAACCCTCTACCCCGGAGCACAATTGAGAATTTTAAAAACAGGAAGACTTCATAATGCATGCGGCGATCGCTGGGAAGGCATCAACATCCTTGAAGTGAGATCCACCAAAGGATCGATTACACTGATGGAAGGCGGAAAAATTGATGATACCCTTCATCCCTTTTTCGGCGATCAACCATGAAAACGCCTCGGTATCTTTTTCCGGTCTTCCTCCTGATCACCATCATTTCGTATGCTCCGGCATACCAGGCCGGTTTTGTATTTGATTTCCTGGGATGGCAACGCGTATATGATCAAGGATCCTTTCTTGATTTCCTGAATTGCTTTGGGTATCCGGGGAATCATCAGACATTGCATTTTTTCTTTTATTCCTTTTACGCGCTGTTTCACATCCAAAGCATAGCCTGGTTTTTACTGTTCTGTGGCCTGCATGCATTCAATGGATGGTTGCTATGGAACTTCCTCCGGAAGATCAATGAAAGGTGGTCTATTGATGCTTCTCCTCTAATGCTCGTGCTGATCAGTGTGTTGTTTTTATTACATCCATATCAGGTTGAACCTGTGGTATGGAAAGTATGCATGCATTATTTATTATCGCTTACCTGCATATTAGGCATGCTGCATACCCTCATGCGTGCCAGCGTACACCATGAACGAAAGTGGTATGTCATGGCCTTTGGGCTTTTCGGACTATCCCTTTTTCTCCTCGAACTTTCTTATGTGACGCCTTTGGTTGTCACGTTATTTCTGGTCATTGATCAAATAGTGCTAAAGCAGCAAAAAGCCTGGCGCCCTATCATCATTACTTCTGCCGGAATGTGGCTCATGCTTTTGTTTGCTCTGCTGATCAATCGCTGGACGCTCGGCGCATGGGTGGGACATTATGGGGCAGATACGCATCTCCGTCTTGACATTATGGGGATGATGTCTACCGAACTTAAATATCTCGTCAAGCATATTGCTGATGCGCGGTATTTCTCATTTAAGACTAAGAATTTCATTTTTGACAATATCCTGTCAACACCCGAGGTGGTGTTCTTTGCGATGACCGCGTTAATGGCCCTATTGGCCTGGTATATCGTCCGGTTAAAATCGCACAAAGGATTTGTACACCTCATGTACTTTGGATTGATCGCATCCTTGATCTATGTGCTTCCCATTGCCAATCTCTATTTCTTCCATCTGCATGTCGGCACAAATGATCGTTTCAGTTATGTGCCACTGACTTTTCTGCTTGTCTTCTTCACCGCAGCGCTTGCCAAAACGCCAAGATGGATTTGGATTCCGCTGACGTGCATGGGTATACTCATCAATGTCTATTTTCAGGAAAAAACAATCGGGTACTGGAAGGAATCTACCCGCACCCTTCATGCCCTTCGGGATTCCTTCCGATGGCATGACAAGTCGCATGTGTTTATTCTCAATAGTCCGGACAATCTAAATGGAATTGTGATGGCCTCTATCCACGAACTACCATCAGGTATCGAAGAACTCATTGACTTCCAAACGGACAAACCTTATGATGGACTCATGTTTGATGTGTTTCAATACAATATGACAACCCCTGAGGATGGCGTCACCGTGGAACAAACCGGTCCCATGCAATTAAAAGTGACCTTTAAACAATGGGGAAATTGGTGGCACCGCAATGGTATCGGAGCCACATCCTATGAAAATGAATATTACAAAGCCGAAGTCCTGGATTACCCCTACCAGATAACCTTCAAGCAATTACCCGAAAACAGTGTAATCCTTTATCAAGATGGCCCCCAATGGAAATCATTTGAATTACAGTAGGGGCACAACAATTTGTGCCCCGCACAACATTTTGTGCCCACGAATGAACAATACATAATGAACAAACAAAATGATGCGTATCTAAAGGGAGTGATCGCCACTGTAGTGGCTGCACTGATCTGGAGTACGGCAGGAGTTTTGGTCAAGCTGATTCACCAGGATGCATTTACGATTCTTTTCTACAGAAGTTTATACGCCGGGTTAGTTTTCTTATTGGTCTTCAGGAAGGAGGCCTTACATATTGACCGTAGGGCGTTGTTGATCAGTGCGTTTTATGCCCCGTTGCTGATCTGTTTTGTGACCTCCACCAAACTGACTACCGCCGCCAATGCTATATTCCTTCAGTATATCGCTCCTGCCATCGTGCTCATCATTGAACCCAGGTTGCTCGGCACCCGCTTAAAAAAATATAACGCCTGGACGGTAGTGGCTTGCCTGGCGGGGATGTCATTCTTTCTTTTTGATCAAAAAGGAAACAGTCATCATTGGTTAGGGGATGGACTCGCGTTGATGTCCGGATTTTTTTCGGCGGGACTGGTCTTGTCGCTTCGTTTTAGCAACCGACAGGAACAAACCAGTGGCATTTTACTCGGCAATATTTGGGTAGTGCTTATCACCCTACCCTGGTTTTTATCTTCTCCTGGAGCTACAACACAAGAGCATATTATGCTGGCGTATCTCGGATTTATTCAGATCGGTGTCGGGTTTTTACTTTTTACTTATGGGCAACGCAGAATTCCTGCACTGGAAGGTTCTTTGATTTCGATCCTCGAACCGATACTCAATCCTATATGGGTGATGATCTGGTATCATGAAGTACCTACTGTGTGGTCGATCATTGGAGGAACGGTGATTCTCCTGGCGCTGACGGTGCGCATGTTTTATATACGGACGTTGAGGCCTGAGGTATTATAGGACTATTTGTCTTGTTGGGCAAAGACATTTTTCAGCAGGTCAGTGGTGCGCTGGCTTTGATCGGTTCTGATCTTTGCTTCCTTGACTTCGATGAGGGAAAACAAACCATCCAGGGCCTTATTGTTGACGTAATCATCCAGGTTAGGGTTTGCCTTCTTGACGAAGGGAATGTTATTATAGGCTGTGATTACAGATTTCCAATACTCACGGGCATTGACTTCGTCAAGGGCGGTTTGGATCTCAGGCATGAAGGCAGTGTATAAGGAGCCACGCGTCTCCGTCTCCAGATATTGAGTGGCTGCATTTTTTTCGCCCATCAGGATATTCATCGCATCCTTGATGGTCAATGAGGTAATCGCGTCCACAAAAATCGGTGTGGCCTTTTTCGCAGCAATCTCAGCCGCTTTATTCATCTTCTCGATAAGTTGTTGCTCCACATCCTGAAAACCAGGCACCATTTTAACTTTAGACACAATGACTTGTGCTTCTTCTGGAACAATGATTTTATAGGGACTTTCGAGATAGCCTTTATCGGCAGATAACTTATCCACGGCTTCCTTTACCCCAAATTCCAATGCTTGCTTCAGACCATTTCCGATGTCCCCTTCACTTGTAGGTACGACCGTTTTTACTGTTTTGTTCAGCAGGTCCTTAAACTGAGCCATACCCGATGCAGGCAACAACAAGTTGCTTACGACCAGAAATAAAGTAAGTTGTATTGTCTTTCTCAATATTTTCATATCCGTTATAACGCAGATCAACAGCAGTTTTCCTCAGCAGCAGGCTGGTTTAACCAGATCTTAACGAAAAAACCTGACTGCATGTACCCAAACCCCTATTTAGTGGATTATTCGAAGTCTATTAAATGGATTTCAAATACTAAAACAGAATTGGCGGGAATACCCGAGACGACCCTGTCACCATAGGCAAGGTGGGAAGGAATGATCAGCAATCCTCTGCCGCCTCTTCCATATAGCTGCAGACCTTCCTGCCAACCGGCAATCACGGACGTCAATGGAAATGTGACATTATTGCCTGCATCGAACACTGTACCGTCCAGAAGAAAGCCGACATAATTGACGGTGACCGTAGAATTGATATTTGGTTTCTCCGGTGTCCCCGGATCATCAATGACATAATACAACCCTGACGATGTAGAATCTGCATCAATCTGATGTTCATTCAGGAAATCTTCAATGCGCTGCTGATCCACCTCAAATTGATCCTCCTTACTGCAGGAAGTGGTAACCAGAAAGCCAAGGGCGATGATGAAGAATGCGTAAAGATTATAGGTTTTCATAGCCGCAAAAGTAATGGATTTCAGAGATGCACTCCAGTCTTCCCCCGATAAAGAGTACTTTAGTCCGCAAACCGACAAGGGTCCATTCGAGGTATAACTCCCTGTTGATGAAGCACTAAGTCCTTAACCATTCGCCCAGTAGCAGGAGCCAGGCTCAATCCCATCATCGCATGTCCTGTCGCTATAATAATAGACGAATGCCCTTTAAGGGACCCGATATAAGGCATGCCGTCAGGTGTGCATGGCCGATATCCAAACCATACCCGCTCAGGGCGAACCACCGAAATCCCATGGTAATATTCGGGAATCGCTTTAAGAATACCATTGACTTTAGGGGATTGAATCCGCTCATCCATTCCGCTGATCTCAAGGGTTCCGGAAATCCGAAGCCTGCTACCCATTGGGGTAACCGCCACACGTGCTTCGTGTAAAATAGATGGAATACAAGGGGATTGATCCAGGCCTTCTATATCCATCGAGTATCCTTTTCCATCCTGCATCATCATGCGGATGCCGGTTGATTTCATCAGCTTGCCGGACCAACTTCCTGTGGCGACCACCAACTTCTTACATTGCAGCGATTGACCATTCTTCAACTTTATTGTAATCGGATCGCTGCTGCCCCCTACGTTGACCACCTCACTGCCTGACAGAAATGAAACTCCGTTTTGTTCGAGTTTCAATTTCATCTGACGCATAAACAAATGAGGAGCGATAGTGGCATCTCCAGGATAGTGAATACCTCCTGCTACATGATCAGAAATCAGCGGATCAAGCGACTTGAGCTGGGATTGTTCGATTTGTTTGGCTTCCATTCCCAACGCGTGGGCGGCTTCCGCCGCTTCAAGTTCTTCTTTGTATGCATTTAATGTAGTGTATAACATCAGGATTCCCTTCTGTTCGAAACCAAAATCAAACCCTTCGGATCCGTCAAGATGCTTATACAACTCCCTGCTCTCTTCATGCATATCTTTCAGGAGCGGAGCACATGCGATGACATGCTTTTTGGTTGCGGATTTATAAAACTGCCATAACCAATGCATCAGCTCAAGGTTGAGTCGCGGCTTGATATAAAACGGGCTTTCTTTCTTAAACATCCACTGTAAGCCCTTTGAGATCATACCCGGTGAGGCCAGCGGTGTAAAATGGCTTGGGACAATCATGCCTGCATTGCCATAGGAACACCCATCATCAAAATGGCCCTTATCCAGGATCGTAACGTCACGGCCTGCTTGGTGCAAATGCCATGCGCACCATAGTCCTACCGCACCGCCTCCAATGATTACTATGTCTTTCATATCACCTGGAATCCGTGTGCGTATACATCATCCGCATCATCAATAATGATCGTATTATAGCCGGTAATCCTTGCCCATCCTTCAATGGAAGGAATGATGGCTTCATGATCACCTACGCTTGTAGTGCCTTCGATCACTCCTGTAAACGTACTCCCGATGATGCTCTCGTGAATAAATGGCTCCCCTTGCTTCAATCTTCCTTTGGCATACCATTGGGCCATGCGTGCGGATGTTCCTGTGCCGCATGGAGAACGATCAATGGCCTTTTCTCCATAAATCACTGCCCCCCTGGCTGTTGATGAGGCATGGATAGTTGCGCCCGTCCATAAAATATGCGAGCAACCTTGTATGGATGCATCATGGGGATGCACAAAAGAATAACGGGCATTGATATCTGTTCGTAAGGCTCTACCCCACGATATCAGTTGATCAGCAGTGAAATGTTCCAGGCCCGGAAAATTTTCCTGCACATCCACTATCGCATAAAAGTTTCCACCATACGCCACATCTACTTTCAAATCTCCGAGTACGGGACAAGAGGCTGTGAGATCGGCACCAGCGAGGTAAGATGGTACATTCGTGAGTTTGACCGATTTGACCTTTCCATGTTCTGCATGGTATTCGACCTTGATCAGCCCTGCGGGGACTTCGAGGATTAACTTACCAGGAATTTTAGGAATGATGAGTTTTTCTTCAATCGCTATAGTGACTGTGCCGATCGTACCATGACCGCACATGGGCAGGCATCCACTGGTTTCGATAAAAAGAATAGCCGCATCATGCGCCGGATCATGTGGGGGATACAGCAGGCTTCCGCTCATCATATCATGTCCACGCGGCTCAAACATCAGGCCCTGGCGTATCCAGTCATACTCCCGGATGAAGTGCAATCGCTTCTCGCTCATCGTCGAACCCACCAATTCAGGTTTTGAGGTTTTGACGACCCGCACAGGATTTCCGCACGTATGCCCATCTACACATTCGAATACTGTTCTCATGCGGATGTAAATGTATTGCGTTGGCATGGCATCCACAAGAGTCAATACACAACGAGGCTGCCCTGATGTACTCAGCGCAGCCTCGAAGGCTATTGAAAACAGAAGAAGTGTCAGAGAATCAACTTTAGGATTTCACGTTGACTGGATACTACATGCGCCTTAAACCGGTCATACCAATCACGCCATTCTGGCTTGTGCAGGATGGAGCCCACCAGTTGCTCATAATCGGCCAACGAATCAAAACCGTCTTCAAGAACCAACCTGTAGCTCTCTCCTGTAAAATCAGATAGAACTCTCGAAGCTTTTGTATCTGGAAGCAATCCGTTACTGTAGGCTTCATCGAGGAGCGCCTTCGCTTCCTTGTAATGTCCGAACTGGAGGTAGAAAACGTCCCTGACGATATACATCGCAAATCAATTTAGAGGTGATGGATTACTTATTTCCTGAAGCATAATCGACCATGCCCTGGAAATCAACCACAACTGCCGGTTCATTTCCAACCACCCACGCATCGTGCCCCATAGGTAACAGTGATACATCACCTGGTTTACAATCCAGGACGGTTCCGTCATCCATCTTTACTTTGAGATGACCCGATACATGATATTGAAAATGTGGTGCCTCACAGCTATGGGTTTTAGCCAATGGCTGGACGCTGGTGGACCATTTCCATCCTGGCTGAAAGGTAGCGCGACCTATAGTGGCACCACCGATATTGATCAATTCGACTTTCCCCAGGGGAAACTCGCGTACTTCATCCGGTTTGTTAAAGGCTTTTATCTCAGCCATGTTGCCAAAGGAAGGCATCACCGTATCTCCGGGACGATGCGACATGAGGAAAACGGAGAGGCTAAATGCGGCGAAAATGAGAAGTGATTTCATTGTTAAATCAATTAAGTTGAAGAAAAGTCGATCTGACAACCAGCTTTATCGGGAATGCCATATCTATCGGCACAAAGATGCCATGTCGGGGATCGTCCAACTTTGTAAATACCACGGGAATACTTGTAGATTTTAGCTTTTCCGCCGGAAGGCAGAGGGGGTCAGGCCTGTATGTTGCTTGATAAAATGGCTGAAATGGGATGCGTCTTCAAAATGAAGCTCATGTGCGATTTCAGATATCGTCTTAGCTGAAGAACCCAGCAGTACCTTTGATTCCAGCAGCAAAACATCACTGATCATTTCCTTTGGTGTTTTGCCGGTATGTTCTTTCACTGCTTCCGAAAGATATTTTGGAGTGATATTTAACTCCGCAGCGTAATGTTGCACTTCTCTCCACTCAATAAAATGACGTTGCAGCAAATGTTTAAACTGGTTCGTGATCTTCATCGTACGGGTAGCTTCATTCCTGATCATTCGGGCATGAGGCTGGTATATCTCTCTCACCAGCAAGAGCAGGATATGAATGTAATTCCGCAGGATATAGTCTCGTTCAGGCGAAAACCGGTTATACTCCCGGATGATATGTTCAAAAGCCTCACGGATACGGTGTGCTTCTTCTTCAGATATATTAATAATATGCTCTGATTCAAAATCGAAATAGGGAAAATCTTCTGTGAGAGAACCTTTCAGTAAGGGTTGGATAAATTCAGTTTTGAAATGAATGCAGTATCCTGTGCAGTTGCGGACATTCGAAGACGCATAGACAAAATTTTCCGGGACGATCACCAGATCATTAGGTTTCAACCACCTGTAATCGGCACCCAGGTGTACATCATGCTCGCCCCCGGTTAAAAGATAAATGAGGTTGAATTGGCGGCGGAGTGCAGGAATCCCTTTTTCAGGATCTACATCCTTATGTTTATCCTCCAGCGTACCTGGCATGACCATCAGGTTGATGTCATACGGCTTTGGATCACGGTTGATGACCTTCTCAAATTCCGCGAGGTTACGGATGATCCGGATGTCTTTTTTCACTTCCCTGAATTGGATATGCTCTCTAATTTAAGGATTATTTGAATTGCAAAGGGCAGAGGAAAAATAGGCAATAGACAATTGGCAATAGGCAATTGACAATAGGCAATAGACAATAGGCAATTGGCAATTGGCAATAAGCAATTGGCAATAAGCAATTGACAATAGACAATAGGCAATAAACAATTGGCAATAAGCAATAGGCAATTGGCAATAAGCAATTGGCAATACGCAATTGGCAATTGGCAATAGGCAATTAGCAATTGGCAATAGACAATAGGCAATTAGCAATTGGCAATAAGCAATAGGCAATAGGCAATAGGCTATAAACAGGGAGTTTTGCTCATTTGCCTGTGGGGAGCTTCTAATGCATGAATCCGGTGGAAATTGGAATCAAATGATTAGAATCGAACGCCGAGGGAAACGACGAGGCTTCTGCCGTCGGAGCTCCAGACACCGGGACCGGGGTAGAACAATGGTCGTTTGGTGAAATATTGGGCATTGAACATATTGTTAATGCCGGCACGCAGCAGAAAATGATCCGCAAATCTGTAGGAGAAATTGAGGTCGAAGATGTTGTATGCTGGAACGATACCCTTTGCACCATTGGGCGTAGGTGTAATGGTATTGGTGGGATCAGAAAAACTCTCGGCTACATAACTATACTGAAGTGTTGCTCTGAAATTTTTATACCCGCCATTCAACCCATTGCGGCTGATCCACCGGGGAACAGACTCTATTTCATTTCCGCTGATATCGGTATTGACTCCATTCACCGCGATTTCAGCATTTGTATAGATGCCCTTCATTAATGAAGTTGAAGTGAAAAAGGAAAAGTAAACATTTCGGGTCTGCACAGGAATTACCTCCACGAAACATTCCAGACCGTTAGTTTCGCTGTC
This sequence comes from uncultured Saprospiraceae bacterium, assembly GCA_964646645.1. Lineage (GTDB taxonomy): Bacteria > Bacteroidota > Bacteroidia > Chitinophagales > Saprospiraceae > Opimibacter. Next base: position 37,894 of record CAZYHJ010000004.1, read on the forward strand.
GCCGATGTTTGTTTTTAAAATGTACGAGGTGCCATCTTCTTCTTCGACTACATTGCCGAGTTTATTGTTGTACACGATATGGAATGCGGTCAATTCATACTTCAGCCAATCATTGTGCCGGCCGCTGATCCCTGCTTCTGCATTGTAACCAAAAGCATCCTCAAGATCTTTGTCGGCTTTCTCAAGAGAAGACGTTGGAATAATATCCTTAAACAGCACGGGACGATAGGCTTGTGATATACCGGCGTAGAGTTGGATTTCCGGATTCAACACATACCTTGTATTGATACCAAACGCAGGAATATTATGATCAATTTGATTGGGCACTTCTCCCGGCTCGAGATAAGCAATGTAGCCCTCCATATCCGTGCCTCCTGATTCGAAACGCATACCAGGTGATACGGTCCATTGAGGGGTTAAATAAACCATGTTCTCTATACTCACCGCAATACTGGTGCTGCGGTAATATAAGTCTCTTCCCCAGTCGCCGGTGATTGACAAATCGTAATCCGTGCCGGTCGTGCCTTTCCCTTGTTGGCGGCGATGCATGTCATTGTTGAAATAGCGAAGACCTCCGGAGAGAATACTCTTCATTTTTCCAATCCGATAATGATGCAACATCCGAAGTTCTGAGGTCCTTGAGTTGAAATTATCAATATTGACGGCTCTTGGCTTATACTCGAGTGTTGAGGGATCAATCACATCGGGCACGGTGGCAAAACCCTCAAACTCTACACTGTTGCGTGCACCAAAAACTCCTGAAACGATCCACTGAAGATGGGTCCTGTCGCTGATATTCCATTCCAGTGTCAGGGATGGAACATAAATATCTGGATTGAAGCAATTCCGTGTTCGGGTCGATTGACGAGGGTCCGCGTGAAACATACTATCCGTGAGGGGCCCTGGAATCTGATAGAGATATTCACTATTGGCCACTTCAGCTTTAAGACTCAACTTCGGATTAAAATCATACTTCACACTGGCGAACCATGCGTGGGCATCAGACTCAGCATTGTCCCGGTAGCCATCTGAAACACGACGCTGGTAGTAGGTGTAATAGGTCACCTTCCCCACTTTTCCGCCAAGGGCATTGTATGAACTGAATAGTCCATAGGATCCGACAGTATTGATGCTTTCAAAAGAGACCGGCTTGGTGGTATCCGCGCTCTTGGTGACATAATTGATCATGCCTCCGAATTCTGCGCCATATTGCAGCGCCGCTGTGCCCTGGACCAATTCAATATTTTTTACGGCTTCCATCGGCATGCTGTAATGGCTCGCCGGATATCCATAGATATCGGAGTTGATCATCACCTCATTCTGTCGAATATTGTATTCCCAACTTCTGTGGGCATCCAGTCCGCGGGTAGAAACATTTATCTGATTTCCGGAACCATCCATATCATAGATAAATGCCCCGGGGACTTTCGCGAAAAGTTGTCGTCCGGTTTTCTCTGCAAGATTGGCGGGGAGATCTTGCACAGAGAGGACCTGACTCTTACGGCCCCCAATGATATAGGTACCATGCACATCCGGAAGTTTGGGCGTCACATCATTGAACCGGTACCCCTTGACGACGATGTGCTGAAGATCGATGGTATCTGGTTGATCCTGCTGCGCATGCAACGAAGCAACAGCAATGAAAATCATTATGGTCAATTCGATAAATCGCTTCATGGCTCATTTGTGAGTCGCAAAAATAGATATCCTAATTAAGGATAATACTATCCGAATATTAGAATTTACTAATTATTGGGTTGACTAGTGAGTAGTGGCCGGATGAAAGGTCTTCCAGCTATGCCAGTATTCCTGGTATACCTGAAGGGGCTTGAGCGCAGTACCCATGGAGTCCATTGGGAGACCTGTCAGATGGTAATCAGTCGAGCCATCTGTCAGTGTATCATTTCGAAAATGAAATTGCTGCCCGGTCGACTTTCGTTCGAAAGCAAACACTCCTCTGTTGTCGGGAGTGACTAAAATGGCAATGGGTGTTTGGTGCAACGTGTCGTGAATGGCACGCAAATGGACTAGTTGATTCCAGTCGTACGCCTTACTTGTTCCTTTTAAATCAATACCTGCAATCCAGGATTTATCCTGCCACGACGCTGTATCCCTGCGGGTCAAACGGCCCTTTCGTTCTCCGGTTTCGTAATCTGCCAGATCAACATATTACTGAATAAAGTGCGTGTCCGGCTGCATGATAAGGCTATTCGGGTACAGCGTAAGCCAGGTTTTCAGGGAAGTTTGTATTGAAGGCCATTCCGGGAGAAATTCTCCTTTGCGTGGTCCCGCAACGGCTTCTCCTGTGACTTGTCTCCACCACGAGCCGGAAGATTTATCCTCAAACATCGCGTTATAGTGATCCATCCCCACTAACCTGAATGTTTCCTGATGTCCATTGACTATAGGTTGGAAAACGCGTCCTGTACGACAAACTGTGCAATACGTCACCATCACAGGCATACCCGCTATAGTGTCAGGCACCTGATGATGATATCCCAGAAATTGAATCGGATAGGCTCGTGCTTCATTCTGGTGCACAATGCCTAAAACGATTTTATCCTGGCTGACCTCATTGGTATTGATATCAGCCAAGCGCAGGTCTTTTGGCTGATAAAACATCGTATCAGCCGCCATACGCTGCTGTGTCATATAGAGAATTGCCAGCAGCGCCATCAATAGTAATGCTGATAAGTATCTAGAAGCAGTCCAGGCATTTCGTACATGCAAGAAAATCGTTAGTCCGAAAATAAACCTGAATACCCATCGGTAGCTATGGAGAAAATAGGCCAGTGAAATGCGTTCTGAAACCTGACTGCCAGGTAGCGGCATGATGAAATAAACATTGGCCAGTTCAAACAAGATGAATCCGACGACGGCAATGTAGAAGAAGAATATCCCTTTACGCTTATGCATAGTTTCTCACTTCACTATGGATAAAGCATAAAAAATCAATTGGCCATTCTTATCTGTCAACGATTTGATGTTTACAATTTAAACCTGTAGGAGAAACCTGCTGCCACATAGCGCAGCGGTGCATTGTCCGTAATGCCCTGGCTGGCTGAAAGATCCAGGAGGAAGTTGTTGCCAATCAAATAGGTCAATCCGGCATCCACATACAATGGAAGATCTTCTGTATCACGTTGTGGTGTGGCCCCGTAGACTTCACCAAAAATACCCAGACGTTTGCTTATCGAGATTCCGGTGGTCAGTGTATAAAGCACCAGGGGTTCAGCATCTTCGCCATCCCAGAATAAACCCACATTGTATCCGACATTAAACACATCTGAAATAATATGATCAAAAGCCAGGCGAAGTTCAGGGGCCAGGTATGTAGTTTCAAAATCTTCAGAGACTACACCAGGCAACCTCAACTGACCAATGAATGACATCTTTGGAAGCACGCCTTTTTGTTCAGAAAGTCTGGCCTTAAAGCCCGCGGAGATTGGAAGAAAACCATTCTGATCCGCACTGGGCTCATTTTGGATCGTGATGTATTGCGTGATCAGGCGTAATTCAAAATTGTCGGTCAGTCCATATTTCCAGAGTGCGGAAGGATAGGCATAGATATATCCCGGATCCGTATCTGTAATTGAAAAACCAAGTTCAGCCTGAAAATATCCTTTGGGCACCAGGAAGGATGTCTCAGATTGATCAGGACGATCGGACCTAATCGGATCCATCGCCGGCATACTGTCATCGACCATTGTACTTTTAGTCATGGTCGAATCTGATTGCGCCGATAGCGTGGAAGCAAACATCAATATGGTAATGCAGAAAGCAAGTGTGACGTTTCTCATAATAAGCTTTTGTTTGTTTTGACTGTTCAAAGATATACAATGTTAAATCCTCGCCAGGACCGCAGGATAGTTATTAGAAATCTCTAATTAGTCGGGTTTGCCAACTGATTCCTCAAGGAATCCGGTACATTCTGAAAAGTAACAGGTCTGAGCCAACGGTAAATAGCATGATGCCCAACAGCTGTAAACCTGCTATCCGTGCTGGCGGGATAAGGGCCTCCGTGGGTCATGGCCGCGCAGACTTCCACCCCGGTAGGTACTCCATTAAAAATAATTCTTCCGACTCTCTCTTTGAGGATCTCTGTCAATGGCAAAGACAAATCAATATCGTCCTCTGAGGTATGTAGTGTTGCTGTCAATTGGCCTTCAAGATGCCTGGCTACGTCCATCATCTCCTGATCATTTTGACATAGCACCAATAATGAATATGGCCCAAATATCTCCTGATGTAATTGTTTATGATTTAAGAAAGTACCCGCATCTGTAGTGGCTACCACCGGCATGGCCATGGACGAAGATGTATCCATGTTATATGCTAACATCTCCACTCCATTCATTTCACGAATACCGCTAATTCCTGCATGAAATGACATCAATATTCCAGGTGTAAGCATGGTTGCTGCTTCAACCAGACGAATTTCATCCTGAATCGCCTGGATGAATGCAACGGTATCGTCATTGCCCATCGCCACCATCAAGCCTGGATTGGTGCAGAATTGTCCAACGGTCATCGTAATGGATGAAGCCAGCATCTTTGCCAATGCTTTGGGATCGCTTTTCATTTTTCCAGGCAAAACAAAAACAGGATTGATGCTGCCCATTTCTGCAAAGACCGGTATAGGCGTGTCCCGCTGTGCACCAAGATCAAACAAAGTTCTTCCTCCTGCGCGCGAACCTGTAAATCCAACAGCGGCAGTATCTGGATGTTGCACCAATAATTTACCTGTTGACATACCGTCTCCATTCAAAGAAGAAAAAACGCCATCGGGCATGCCAGTGGCCTGAGCCGCCTTCATGATCACTTCCGCCACCAGGGCATTTGTGCCCGGATGTGCATCATGACTCTTGACGATCACAGGGCAGCCAACAGCCAAAGCAGATGCTGTGTCCCCACCCGCAGTAGAATACGCCAATGGAAAATTGCTGGCTCCGAATACCCCTACAGGTCCTATCGACATCATTGTTTTAATCAGTTCAGGCCGTGGTGCCGGTGTGCGATCAGGTAGCGCAGCATCAATAGTTATGGATGGCCATGCATTGTCCTCCGCTATTTGGGCAAACATGCGCAACTGCGCGCAAGTCCTGTTACGCTCCACCATAATTCTTGATGCCGGATAGGCTGTTTCCTGCATGATCCGCTGCACCAGTGTATCTCCGAGTGCTTCAATGCCATCTGCGATTTGTCGCAAAAAAGCAGCTCTTTCCGATCCCTCCATCGCTCTGTAGATTCGCCATGCCTTGATCGCCTTATCCATAGCACGATGCACGTCATCCGGAGCGGCAACAGCAAATCGTTCAGGCAAAGAGGTCATGGCTGCAGGATCAAACGACTGAACATATTTTTGCGATTGATCTGATAACTCGTACCCGATAATATTTTGTGTGATCATGAATCTTCTTAGTTAAAAATGTCCTCAGGAAGCCTCGGTCTGTTGGCCAGCCCTTGTTCGAGAATACGTATGACATGATGCCGCTCTTCACCTTCCAATGGTTTGCGAGGCAGGCGTACAAACTCATTGCCTAACTCCGTCATGCGCTCCGCGAGTTTAATATTTTGCACTAGTTGAGGATGTATATCCAATTCAAGTATGGGCAGAAACCATCGGTGAATCTCAAGGGCTTCTTCTATTCTTCCGGCTTTTACCAACCGATAGATGGCCACGGTTTCTTTTGGAAAAGCATTAACCAATCCTGCTACCCATCCGTGAGCTCCCATCAATAAAGCTTCCATGGCGATGGTGTCCACGCCGGTGAGTATTCTCAACCGATCCCCAAAGGCGTTGATCAACCGGGTAACGTTTGACAGATCACGTGTGCTCTCCTTCACGGCCTGGATGGTGTCATGCTTCAACATGGCTTCGAACATGCTGACGGTGACATTGACTTTATAATCTACGGGATTGTTGTAGACCAGAACAGGCAGTCCGCAGGAGGAAGCAATGTCACTATAAAATTGCACCACCTCTGCATCTGTAGGCTTGTACATCATCGGCGGGAGCACCATCAGGCCATCAGCTCCAGTGGCTTCTGCGCGTTGTGCCAGCGTGATGGCGTGTCGTGTGGACCCTTCAGCAATATTGACCAGGACCGGTACCCGATGTCCAAACGACTCTATCGTGGCGCTTAACATTTCGATACGCTCTTCATGCGTGATCGTGCTACTCTCTCCAAGGGATCCACCGATGATGATCCCATCGACCCCCGCATCGATCTGGGCCTTTACGCCGTAGAGAAAGACATCGAGATCGAGATATCCCTTTGCGGTAAATTTTGTGGTTACGGCCGGATAGACGCCGGTCCAGGGAAGGGTTTTGTACATGAGCGGTTGATTTAGGGCGAAATATAGTGACTATTGAGGGGCAGAGGGCATAGAGCTGAGCAGATCCCATAGTGCGGCGTAGCCACTAATCGGGACGCAGAGGGACGTCAGATAGAAGATGGAACAGCAATGCCATGAATCTTTATTTTTATCTCCGAATATGGAGTTTACTGCGCGACTTGAGAATTTCAATACACGGCTATGGTCGTATCACATCAAAGTACCTGCAAGGATTTTTCATGCGTTCAAGGAAAGGGGAGTAAAACGAGTGGTATGCAAGCTGAATGACCAGGTGGAATTTCAGTGTGCGATCATGCCGGCAGGAGATGAGGTGTATTTCATCAATATCAATAAAAAAATAAGGGATCAACTTGGACTTAAGGAAGGGGCTAAGATAATGGCTACACTTGAGCCGGATGAAAGCGAATATGGCCTACCCTTTCCTGACGAACTCAAAGCTGTGCTGGAAGATGACCCTGAAGGCCATCGATTATTTGACGCCCTGACCCCAGGAAGAAAACGAAATATACTCCATGGCGTTGGACAGGTAAAACAAACAGACCTGCGCATCCGACGGGCGATCATTATGATTGATCACATCAAAGCCAATGACGGGAAGATAGATTTTAAAAAACTAAGTGCCGAACTCAAACAAAAAGCCTGATATCTATTTCTTTTTTTTCTTATCCTTCTTCTTGTCCTTACTTTCCTTCTTATCCTTTGCTTTGTCCTTCTTTTTATTCTTTAGGTCGGCCTTCGCTTTTTTCTTTTTATCCTTTGCCTCGGATTTAGCCTTGTCCTTTGCTTTCTTCTCGGCTTTCTTCTTGTCCTTTTTTGCCTGCTTTTTCAACAGGTCACCATCGATCTGTGTTCCGCGGCATTTGGGTGATCCGCAAAGACAGACGAACTCTTTCTTGATCTCTTCGGTGATTTTTCCTGGTACCTGAAGATGATAATCGTACACTAACTCCTCGCCTTCCTTTATGTTCCGAATCGCCTTGATATAAATATGATCGCCGTCCTGTTCGGTTTCGCAATTGGGATCGCAACCGTGATTGAGGTACTTTGCGTCTCCGCCTTCGATGCCGTTGATCACTCGTTTTTTATCAACTTGAAAGAGCATGGTATGGGAGTGGCCATGAACAGTTTGCGTTCCGATTTTCTCAGCTTCCTTATTGGAGATGATTGGTCCGGTGTACTCGATGACCCTGGCGCCTTTACGGATAGGTTTTCTGGCAAATACGCCCCGGCCATGGATCGCTGAATTACGTACAATATGATTTGGTGATGCTTTCATGCTTGGATGGATTAGTCGGCAAAGATGAACATTCAGATTTAATTGATTTACATGAAGTTAACATTATCCGGACTTTAGGTTAAAAATTTACATGCCGAAAATATTGAATGACACACATTACCACTTTTTGCAATTTGTAACCACGTGGAAATGCACTACTAAACGCATCTAAATCGATATTCTCTACCATTACAAACAACAGATCAAAGGGCAACAGTTTTCTTGTTTATCCTTTAATGATGGGCATATGACATAAACTACTATCATAAGGTTTTACATTTGGATACATGAAACCCCGGATTGGTCTACTCCTCATCATCTCCATGATGCTCTCATATCAGCAGAGTACCGGACAAGGTATTGACTCCATGAAAATGGCACTGGAACGTGTGCATACGTGGAATCCTTCGGCATTGCAGGATTCTGCATTAAGTCATGGCTACAATTACCTTGCAGAGGCTTATAGTGGAAATGCGGATAGTCTTGCACTTAAGTATATTGATTCGCTTCAGGCCCTTATTGCGACAACCTCATGGAATAAAACAGAGGGCTTGTGGTTGAGAGCAAGGGGAAAATTTCACGACCGGCGGGGTGATTTTAAGGAAGCGCTTGATCTCTACTCCCAGGCCATTGCTTACTTCAAAGCCGTAGGGGACCAATCGGATAAAATTGCCTACACGTATATTCTCAAAGCTTTCGTGCTCAACAATAATGGGATGTCGGATGCTTGTGAGCAAACCCTGAATGAAATCAGACCCCTTGCTGAAAAACTGTCGAATAAAAATTTTCTTGCCTGGATCCTGGACTGGTATGGTGACCAAAATTTCTACTCTGCTTTTGGAACACCGGATTATAACAAAGCGCTTGAGTATTATCTCCAGGTCAATGCCTTATTGCCTTATGTGAAAAACAAAATGATACAGGCAGATAATGCTCATGGATTATCGGGATGTTATCTGCGGCTTGGAGATGAAGTAAAAGCTTCATTTTACCGCCAACGCGCCATTGACATCGCTAAAGCTAACCGCCTCCACTCTGTCATTTTTGCCGTGTATGGCGATCTGGCCGACAGGTATGACGAAAAAAATGAGTTTGAGCAAGCTATCCAATACCGGTTACTCGCATTGGAGTATGCACAACAAACCGGATGGATAGAAATGGAAGCCCGGGCCCATCGAACTGCAGCTTACACCTATAAACAAGCGGGTAATTTTGAAAAAGCGCTTGAACATTTTGAAGCCCTTAAGGCGATCGAGGATAGTTTATCGAGGTTTCAGGTGCAGGAGAAATATCATGAGTTGGAAGTGAAATATGAATCCGGCAAGAAAGATCTCCAAATCCAGAAACTCTATACCCGCAATCTTCGCATGTGGTTGCTCATTCTTGCCGTTTTCCTTTTTAGTGTCTTCCTCTTTCTCTTCTACTACCGGCGGACGAATAAAAAACTTTTAGCACAAAACGTTTCACTCTTCGAAAAAAATCGCCAGATTCAACTGGCACTTACCGAAGGCCAGAACATTGAAAGGAAACGAATGGCCATTGAATTGCATGACAACATCAATGCTAAAATTGCGGCCACGAAATGGCTCCTGGAAACCATGAATACGCCGGACAAATCTCCGGATGAACAAGCCATGATTCATCGGCTGGTGGAATCCCTCTCGGATATCTACGAGGATGTGCGCTTTATTTCCCACAACCTGGTGCCTAAGGATATTGAGACAAAATCACTCTCCGAACTGATCGGTCAACTCGTCGTGAAACTCAACCATAATCAACGCATTCAATTTGATTTTGAGGTGATCGGCATTGATTCCGGACTTCAGACTGATATAAAAATCCAGGCATATGCCCTGATCATGGAATTAGTGAACAACATCCTTCGGCATTCGGAATGTCAACATGCATTCGTGAAGCTGAGTTTTGAAAAGGAAGCTGTGCATATTGTAGTGAAAGATGATGGAAAGGGATTTGATCCGACGCATGTTGCCTCAGGAACCGGACTTAAAAACCTTGAGGGAAGGGTAAATGGAGTGAATGGATCCATCCGCATAGATACTCAAACCGGGGCAGGAACTGTCGTTGAAATCAAACTGCCTGTTTAGGCAGGGCAGTGTCTCCGCTAAAGAAATTCTGACCGGAAGCGATCGCCCGCAAAGCCCGCGTGAGTTCTTCCCGGTTTGCTTTTTTGAATACATACCCATTGACGCCTGATTGCCTGGCTTCCTGTATCTGATCCAAATCTTCCGAAACGGTCAGCACCAATATTTTCACTTCAGGATGATGGTCCTTCACTTGTCTTGTCAGTTGCATCCCATTGAGTTTGGGCATGTGGATATCGGTGACCATCAGGTCGACCTGATGTTGCTGTAAAAATGCATCCGCAAGCGTCGGATCAGAAAGTGTACCGACCACTTCGAAATCAGGAACAGCAGAAAGCATCATGGACAAGCTATCGAGAATCATACGGTGATCATCCACCAGTAAGATTTTAATCCGCTTTACGGAGGTGTTATGATCTACCCTTCCTTTGTGCCCCTGCACCAGCCTGATCGCCTGTGCTTTTGACGTGATTTGTAGCTTTTGATAGACATTGGAAATGTGGGTTCGCACGGTGTTCGGGCTGATCGACAACCTAACGGCAATCTCTTTGTAATCGAGTCCGTCGACCAGCAAATAAAGGACATCCTTTTCGCGTGAGGACAATCCCTCGAATTCAATAATATCACTGCCGGATACGGGTTTGGGAACGTGCGCCAATATTTCCAATGCTTTACGGGCCATTGGTGGGCTCATAGGCGTGGCCCCATCCTCCAGGAAGCGTTCAATATGGGATTGGATGACAGAGGCCTTTTCTCCCTTCAGCAGATAGCCTGAGGCTCCGGCCTGGATGGCTTGAAATAAAGTGTCTTCATCATCAAAGACCGTAAGCATAACAAAATGAATACCCGGAAAAATGGCTTTTCCGTGCCGGACCACATCAATACCTGACATCCCCGGCATATTGACATCTGTGATGATGATGTGCGGCAGGTCTTCATGCCGGGTCTCTTTCAATTTGCCAAACAGCTCTTGTCCGGAACGGGCTGTAAGGGTTACGTCAATCTTTTTGGAATAACTGAATATCGAAGAAAGAGAGGAAATCGTGGCCTTCTGGTCATCCACAATGCCCAGCCGTAGCCGGTCTTCAGCGATACTGCTTGTCTCCCTTTCCATAGCCTGTGTAAAATAATTGATAACCGGCACTTGATCAAATGCAAATTCTCTGGTATTCATGTAGCGCAAAGAAAATAACAGGATGACTCATCCAAAATACTGCATATGCAGTATTGTGAAGCGGGGCACAGGAGTGGAATTTTGGACCATCAATGCGTGAGTCCCTATCCATCCGTTGATCCGAGATTTATGCAACCAGAGAATTGTATGACACCCATTTGCTCACGAACCCTGTTGGTCGTCCTCCTTGGGCTTACAGGATTCCATGCTGCCCTGAGTCAAGGCTATTCCGTTTCGCAGACCGGCACCTATTCGATTGAAATTGATAACCCTACCACCATCAGTGTCAACCAGGACGATGCCACGGAAATCCCGATTGGGTTCAATTTTGAATTTTATGGCACAACCTATACCGATTGTTGGGTGGGAGGCGATGGTTTTATTTCATTTGGATCATACCCTGGCGGAGGATGTTGCGGTCAGACTATTCCGGACGTAAACGGTCCCAACAATCTGATAGGTGTATGCTGGACTAATGTTGATTGGATTTCTGCTCATTATGAAGTATTTGGTGCAGCCCCCAATCGCAGACTGGTCATCACCTATGATCTGCGCAATCCCTGCGACAGCGTGTATTATGGCCAGGTTAAATTATATGAGACCACCAACGTAATTGAAATCCATACCCAGGAATGGGAAGGAGGGGAATGCCAGGGATGGTATGCCACCCAAGGTGTGGAAAACGCTACAGGTACACTGGCCGTTCCTGTACCTGGCCGAAATGACAATGATATCTGGTCGGTCAATGTGGGTGACAATGATTTTGTTTCTTTTACACCCACTTCAACTGGTCCACTCTATGTTATGGAGGAAGATGATGCGGACTTTAATATTGAATTCTTTCCGCCAACGGATGTCACGGTGTTCCAGGATTCCTACACCGAGGTACCGTTGGATTTTACATTTGAATTTTTTGAAACGCCTTACAACAGCATATATATTGGATTTAACGGATTCGTTGCCTTCACCGAACCATTGAATGGTGGTTGCTGTAATGGTGGTGAAGTGATGCCTGACCCTGGTAGTATCAATAATTTTATCGCACCTGCCTGGACGCGTGTGTCCACCAATTACAATGGGTACAACATTTATTATTACGGGACCTTTGGTGACTTCCCCAACAGAGTGATGATCATCCAAATGTCTTACAATGATGCTTGTTACAATGCCTATTATGACGGTCAGATCAAACTCTATGAAGGCTCCAATATCATTGAAATACATACCAGTGAATGGGCCAGTTGGAACCAGCCTTGCGACAATACCTCTCAGGGCATAGAAGACATCAATGGATTGAGTGCCTATTTTCTTCCTGAGCGAAATGCCAACGTGGACTGGAACGTACCATGTTGTGGGGATATGGTGCGATTTACTCCGACCTCCTCTCTGCCACAAGCTGATGCGGGCGTCAATCAGATCCTTACGGGTCCATATTGTGAAGGCACTCAGATGATGAGCTGCCTGATCAGCAACTATGGCGGGCAATTGATTGACTCCGTGCTAGTCAACTGGACCTGGAATGGGATCCTGCAGGATTCGGTTTGGTTCACCACCGACATACCTGTTGCCGGTGAAAATTTCCTTGTCAATCTTGGGAATCAATCCCTAAGCCTTGGAGATACATTTGAACTAAAAGCCTGGACAAGTTTACCCAATGGCTTAGCTGATGAAAATACTTCCAATGACACGCTTACCGCGTTCATCCAGGTGGGACAGCATGGTCTGTTCACCATTGGTGGTACTGACCCGGATTTCCCGACCTTCAAAGCCGCAGTGGATTCACTCATGGTCACAGGTATCTGCGACAGTGTTACGTTCCATGTCAGGCCAGGGACCTATACGGAGCATGTGAGCATTCCTGCCATTGCCGGTTCATTTCTGTATCCCATCCTCTTCACAGCTGAAAACGGAGACAGCAGCTCTGTCATCCTGGAATATAATGCCACGACTGAAGATTCTAATTACGTACTCCAACTCAATTCGGCATATAATGTCACCTGGGAGAAAATGACTATGACGGCTACGGGATCTGGCTATGGTCGCGTCGTGGATATTAAAAATTCAAGTGTGAATAATACCATACGGCAATGCCGCATCAATGGCATCATCACGTCGAGCAATTCTCATGATTATGCCTGCATCATTTCCCGTTCCATCAATACAAACACCACGATACTGGGCAACACAACCACAAATGGAGCATACTCCTTTTACCATGAAGATCTCCCCGAAGGCCCCATCTTTCTGACCGAAGGTCAAACCTATTCCAGAGGTGGAGGAGGAGGAAATGGGTCTCATATCGCGGGACTCAAACTTGAAAACAATGCTTTCCTGCAGTTTGGTTACAGGGGCATCAGAACATCATATACATCCGGAATGCTGATTCGTCAAAACCTGATCTCATCCGACGCAAACAATGTCTGGGGTATTCAGTCTCAATATGACAATGACACCCTGCACATCAGTGCAAATCAATTGTATATACCCTCAGGGAATTATGGCCTGCATCTTTCTGATGTCAATCCCGCTATGGGAGGCAGAGCAAAGATCTATAACAATATGGTGAGTGCGCCTAAAACGACTGGAGCCATCGCCGGCATTGGGCTGCACAATTGTCAAAAGACAAATACATTTCACAATTCGGTCCTTTTAGATAATATAAATTCAACTTCATATGCCTTTTATCTGGGGGGAGGAGGTTATGACTCCGTATACAATAATGCATTCTCTAACCGGGGTGGTGGCCGTGTCATTCAAATCGGAAGTACCTTAACCAATGTACTTGACTATAATGCCTATCATTATACTGGTAATACGCTTGGTCTCTACATCAACGCCATTCCGGATTTAATCACCTGGCAGGAACTGACCGGAATGGATCTTCATTCCATTGTGGCCGATCCCCATTTTGAAAGTGACAACAATCTGCATGCTATCGGCTCCTATCTCAACAAGGCAGGTACCAGTATTCTATCCGCTTTACAGGACATTGATGGCGAAACACGTGATGGCGTTATGCCGGATATAGGTGCGGATGAATTTACTCCAGTGATGATCGATATCGCGATCAATGAAATTCTATCTCCAAGTTTGGTATGCGAGGAAGAGCAGCAAGTTAAAGTTGTTGTTGTCAATCTGGGAACAGACACCATTCATCAATTCAAGGTACAATGGACCATTAATGGCCTGACACAACCTGATATTCCGGTCAATCATGTCCTGGCTCCCGAAGGAGATACCGTCCATGTAGTATTGTCCACTCATGTTTTCGGCAATCAACCTGATTCGATCAGGATATGGACTACGCTGCCTAACGACACTACTGATCTGCAAACAGAAAATGATACTGTCATGCTTCGGCACAGGGTACCTTTTTCAGGCACCTATACCATCGGAGGAACCAATCCGGATTTTGCCACGATCAGTGAGGCGGTGAATGAACTGAATTCTTACCATACCTGCGGTCCCGTTGTTTTTAGCATTCGGGATGGGGTGTATAATGAGCAATTCGCTTTAGACTCCATACCAACAACATCTGCAGTTAATACCATTACGTTTGAATCGGAAAGCCAGGACAGTAGTGCCGTCACGATCGAATACGCTCCTACGTCATACGCTAGCGCTTATGTTATATTGCTGAGTGGAACTGACCATGTGATTTTTCGCCATCTGGGCATTAAAGCACTGGCATCAAACTATAGTGACTGCATAGACATCCGGTATGATGCAAATGATATCACGGTGTCCAATTGCTATCTCGAATCCTATCAGTTTGGAAGCTCAGGCGTGATGATCAAGTGTATCAACTTTGGTGGCATACAAGATAGTCTGTATATCCGCAACAATTACTTCTATAAAGGGCGTGATGCGATATACCTATACAATGGAGGCGGTACGTACCAAAAGGACATCTATATAGAAAACAACACGTTTGTCGATCAGCGCTACACGGCTATGGATATCAGTTACCTCGATCATCTGGTCGTGACCGGCAACACCATCACTACGAATTCGTCCAATCCATTTGTAGGTATCGACTTAAATGGCGCAAGAACATATACACAAATCTCCGGCAACTCCATTGCGATAGACAACAATGGAAGCGGAATGTTTCTCAATACCATGAATTTCAGTAACACTCCCGGCACAGCTCATGTGTATAACAATATGGTCAAATCTGCTGGTGGTGGAGAAGGCATTGCCATCTGGAACAGTAAACGCGTCTACACCAGTTACAACTCTTGCTTTGCTTCTGGTTCAGGATATGCGCTGGAAATCGTGGGAGGCGATTCAACTTATACCCGTAACAATATTCTGGTCACCAATACCGGGCAGGCTTTCAGGCTTACGACCTACGCCTTCAATGTCACATCGGATTACAACGACCTGTATGCCATCGCAGGCAATACGGGCAGTTGGAATGATACGATTTACGCTACGCTTTTGGATTGGCAAACAGAAACCTCACTGGATACGCATTCCATGAGTGTAGATCCTGAATTTACTTCTCTAACGGATCTGCATATCCTGGCCGATACCCTTGATGGCTCAGGAATCCCTATTGCCGGTATTACAACCGACTTTGATGGAAATCCGCGGAATGCGCTGACTCCGGATATCGGCGCAGATGAAATCGGAGCAAATGATGATGACGCAGGTGTATTTGCCATAATGCCTGAAATGCCATTTGCCAGGGGCATGCAGGAGGTCAAGGCGGTGATCCGAAATTATGGTGGAAATACTATTTCCTCCGTCAACGTACACTGGACGCTTAACAATACCGCACAAACCACTTTCAACTATACAGGTTCGCTCGCGACACTTCAACAAGATACCGTCACACTGGGTATTGTGGACTTCCAAATCGGCACGCCCTATATCATTAAATCATGGACTGCTGCACCAAACGGCAACAGTGACTATTATAACAGCAATGACACCCTTCTCACCAATACACGTTATGCTGCAGTGTCAGATACCGTCACTATTGGGGGGACTAGCCCTGATGTTGCAACAATTGCCGATGCTGTCCAGGCGCTGATGCTTGGCGGTGTTTTGGATTCCGTCCATTTCCAACTCAGGAATGGCACATATCACACGCCCCAGACCATTCTGCACAGACCGGGTATGAATTGCTCCACCCCGATCATCTTTGAATCTGAATCCGGCAATCCGGCAGATGTTATTTGGGACAACCAGGGATTCAACACCCACACCCTGGTCATCGATGGTGCGGATGGCCTGGTTTTCAGAAACCTGACTATAAAATCCGTTGTCCTGAACTATAGCGCCATCGTGCTTGGCAACCAGGCGCAATGCAATGAAATCAAGGACTGCGTCATAGAAGGCATGACCACCACCAGCACATCGACTTCCAATGCCGTCATCTATTCCTATGGAACACTGAACAACAACAATACGATTTCCGGTAACACGATCCGCAAAGGCTCTCAAGGCATATACTGGCATGGCAACTACAATTGTACCGGCATCCGTATCCTCGACAATACGATCGAGAATGCCTATGCCACCAGTTGCTCTATGAATGCTTGCAGTGGTCCGGAAATCAGGAACAATATCATGAGTACCAACAGCACCTATGGGTATATCTACGGTATTGAGGGGAACAGCTGCAGCGACAGCACCCTGATCGATGGCAATCAGATCCTGCTCGAAAACAAACGTGGAGTCGGCATCCAGATGGTCTACTCCAATGGCACCATTAATCATCCGATTCAATTATCCAACAACTTTATCATCATAGGCCAAAGCAGTTCTTCCTATGGGATATTCCAGCATTACAGCAGTTACTACGATATCTTCAACAACACCGTAAGGTTAAAGGCCGGTGATCAGCATAGCCATTGCTATTACAGAAGTTATGGAACGCATACACAAATTACCAACAATCTATTTGACAACCGAACCAACGGTTACGCAATGGTGTTTGGCGGCAATGAAGGTCCGTTGACCTGCGATTACAATGACCTGCTCACTGAAGGTCCAAATCTTGTTTACTACAACGGAAGTGTGTATACCGATCTCGATGCCTGGCAAGTTACCAATTTCGATACCTCAAGTTTGTCCGTAGATCCCATGTATATCAATGATACGGGCTATGGCATCACAAGTGCATCTCTTAATGCGGCTGCCTTAGCATTGGATGAAGTGCCGGTGGATATCGAGGGTGAACTTCGCGACACCTTAACACCGGATATCGGGTGTGATGAATTCCTCCTTGCGAATGATGATGTAGGTATATTATCCATAAACTATCCAACTCAACCTTTTCCTTCCGGAGAGAACACCGTGTTTATCAAATTTATCAACAACGGCCAGGACACGCTGGTCTCGATGCAGGTGGATTGGGAAGTGAATGACATCCCACAGCCCACCTATCTATGGACTGGACTGCTTCCCTCTGCCGGGACGTATGACTCGCTGGATATCGGTGTGTTTGACTTTGATCCCTACGTTACGCATTCGATTAAAGTATGGGTTAGTCTTCCAAATGGTGTCCCCGATGAACTGGCCACGAATGACACCTTGACCGCATCCGGACTCTACCCTGCCCTGCTCGGCACCTATACCATCGGAGGATCAAATCCGGATTTTGATTCCCTTGGGCAGGCTGTAGCTGCATTGAATCTTGGTGGTGCGGCAGGAAACGTTACGTTTCAGATCAGACCGGGAACGTATCTCGAACCGATCAACATCAATGCATTTCCGGGATCCGGATGTGACAAAAGCATTGTCTTTACTTCTGAGACTGGTGACAGCACTGATGTCGTGATCACAAACCTGGGCATCGACGACAATACTGTTACGCTCAATGGTGCTGACGGGATTACCTTTCAATCCCTTACGCTTGAATCCGTCAATCCGGCTTATCGTAATGTTGTCCACTACTCCAATGGAGCGCATTGCAATGAATTTCACAACAACAGAATCATTGGATACTCCGGCAACACTTACAATCATGATCATGCAGCGATATGGTCCGGATCTGGACTTGACTCTGCGGCAGTATTCAGTCACAATGTCATTCACAACGGGTCGTATGGATTTTATCTCGATGGAAGCGGATCCTACCCATCGAATACAAAAATTGAGCACAATGATTTGCAAGGCTTTACCTACAAAGCCATTTATGCCTACCGGGAAGATGGAATCGAGATTAACCAGAACACCATACTGGCAGGCAGCAACAGCGGGTCGCAAGGAATGGACATCACGGAATGTCATGGTCCGATAAAGATTCTGGCCAATCATATCAACGTGCCCAATGGCCAATACGGCATTCAGCTAATTCATTGCAATGGTGCAACCTCGCAACCTGGCCTGACTGCCAATAATTTTATCAGCGTGGGAGGCAATTCTTCTGCTTACGGTTTAAACCTGCATTGGACCAACAGGCAGGAGGTATACCATAATAATATTCATGCTTACTCTACCAGTGCCAACAGCACGATTGCTTTAGTGCTCGAGACTACAGATTCAACAGTGCTTAAAAACAATATTCTGGTCCACAGCGGTCAGGGGTGGGCAGTCTATTCCAATAATAATTCAGTGTTGACCAGTGATTACAATGATTGGTTTGTTGAAGGATCGACCTTTGGTCAATACCAGGGGCAATATCCGGCAGATCTGACGGCATGGCAGAGCCTGAGTATGCTTGATTCCAATTCGCTTGAACTGAATCCACAGTTCATGTCCAATACGGATCTTCATATTTCCAATATACTACTCAATGGTGTGGGTACTCCATTGGCTGCTATTACAAGTGATATTGACCAGGAGACAAGGAATAGTCCACCGGATATCGGGGCTGATGAATTTGACCCTTCCATTGCCAATGATGCTGGTGTGTTTATGTTCCTGGGACCATCTGCTCCATTTGCATCGGGTGCTCAGCCTGTTACCATTGCACTAAAAAACTACGGATATGATACGTTGGAAAGTGTCAACATAAGATGGCTTGTGAATGGCATTGAGCAACCCATGTATGTATGGACAGGTGCTCTGGGATCCACGTTGTGTGACACAGTGGTTGTCGGAAATTTTACGTTCCCTGAATATACCGGCCATGAGATTCTGCTATGGACGGAATCCCCCAATGGCGTTCCGGACAGCACATCGGTAAATGACACCTTAAATGTGAATGATCTCTACCCTGCCCTCTCCGGAACTTATACTGTCGGAGGCGTGCTCCCTGATTTCAATCTGTTTAGCCAGCTCGAACAGGCCTTGAATCATGGTGGAATTCTTGGAGATGTTACATTTAATGTGCGGAATGGTACCTACTCCACACAACTGGTAATTAAAAACTTTCCACGTACCTCCTATGCTCACCATGTCACCTTCCAGTCTGAGTCAGGTGACAGTAGTCTCGTGCATATCCGAAAAGATTACTATCAACCACAAACCAACTATACCATACTCCTGCGGGATGCGCACAACATTACTTTCAAAAAACTATCCCTTGAAACGACCCAAGGGCGCATCATTGACCTGGCCAATGGATCAAGCAAGATTTACATAGAACATTGCATGTTGACTGGTGTGGATATTTCCTATGTTTCGGGTGCGCACCAGCTCATCTATAGTAACACCACCAGTGAGGATTCCATCTACATCATAGGCAACAGGCTGACAGATGGGGACTATGGAATTTATCTCACAGCCAGTGCCGGTGATTTTGAAAAGGAAGTTACCATTGAGAACAATGGCTTTTACAACATCCGATATCGCTCGATTCATACCCTCTATCATACCGGGTTGCTGATTAAGAACAATATTTTCAGAAACACGCAACACGAGCACGAAGCCATTGTTGTAACGGCGGCCTCCAATACACGTGAGATTTCGTTCAATGATATCCGATTGATGGCTGGTGGTGCGTATGGGATGTATCTGCATTATGTCAGTGGTACGTCCGGGCAGTGGGCCAAAATATACAACAACTACATCTACATCCGGAATTTTAACGGCAACGCGAATGCGATTTACCATGCCAATGGTCAATACAACCAGTTTTACTACAACACGCTGCGTATTGAAAACTGTTGGGAAAATTCCGTGTGTTTTAATGACTATCTATCTACTCAGGATATTGATATTAAGAATTGTGTGTTTGCCAATTACTGTGGTGGCTGGACCATCTACGCGCCCTGGTTTAACGGATCAAATCATACCATGGATTACTGCGATTTGTATTCCACGGGGCCCAACTTTGCGTTATATGGGAGTGTCTATGCCGACCTTGCAGCCCTTCAGGCCGGTACGATGCAAAATCAAAACAGTGTAAGCGCAGAACCGTTGTTTGCTGATGATGCGCCTCACCTTTTCCAGGCTGCCTGTGATGGAGCCGCTATGTCTATAGCCGGTATCACCACGGATATTGAAGGTGAATCGCGACATGCGACCACGCCTGATATGGGTTGTGATGAATTTACCTTATTGGCGCATGATATCGGGGCTAAACTGCTGGTGAGTCCTTCCACTTATTGTGGATTAAGTGATCAGGAAGAAGTGACCCTCCGTATTCAAAACTATGGTGCTTCGACAGAAACCGGATTTGATGTTGCTTATTCCTTTGATGGAGCAGCCTGGACGGTAGAGAATGTTGGTGGATTGAGCATTCCACCCGGAGGAACGGGTGACTATACGTTTACCACAACGGAAGATTTAAGTCAGCCTGACATCTATACGTTTGCCATACGGACCGCTTTGGTTTCAGATTTGAATATGGAGAATGATACGGTCTGGAGTATTGAAGTGGAGCATATTCCTGCCTTGAGCCAACCGGTCAGCAATATGTTGCCTCAGGATGAGGCGATAGATCTGGACATACCTGTGTCGCTGAGTTGGGCGCCTGCCCCGAATGCTACACGCTATGATGTCTATATTTGGGAGGATGGGCAGAGTCAGCCGGGGATACCGCAACACCCCAATGTTCAGGTCATAAATATCAGTGAGTGGAGCGTACAGTATGGAGAAACATATCAATGGCGTGTCGTAGCAAAAAATGTCTGCGGGCAAACACAAAATTCTCCTATTCAAACATTTACTATTCGTGATCTTCCTGATTTGTTGGTTGATTCCATCAGCGCTCCTTCAATGGCTGTATCAGAAGAGGAAATTGAAATCGAATGGCAGATACGGAACAACGGAACAGGCAATACACAAGCCACAGTATGGACCGATGCAGTCTATCTCTCCCAGGATGCCACACTAAACATCAGCTTTGACACCTATCTGGGAGGTGTTCCTAACTTAACTGCACTTGAACCCGGGGAGGCCTATACCCAAACCGGTTCATTTACCATTCCTCAAGGTTTTGCAGGGAATTATTATGTATTCGTTTATGCAGACAGATTTTCCAACCTGATCGAATCAAACAACAATAATAACTGGGACAGGACCGCCAGTCAGATGGTCGTAACGCTGATTCCACCGCCGGATCTTGTTATAGATCAGGTTGTAACGCCGGCCACAGCTTTTTCGGGATCAACAATTACTATACAATACACCGGACGAAACAATGGGACAGGGGATATAGGAAACGTCACATGGAAGGATAGGATCAAATTGAGTGACAACGGCTCTTCCAGCGCAGGTGGGATAACGTTAGCAACGCTGACCATCAATGGCGCTTTGGAAGTGGATTCTACCTATCAACGCAACATCAATGTGACCTTGCCGCAAGCCATACAAGGCCCTTATTACATCTATGTAGAAACTGACATTTACGGCCAGATATACGAATATGCCGCAGAAAATAATAATTATGGCAGAAGCGATACCATGGACATTATTCTGACGCCGCCACCCAATCTTGTCGTCACGGATATGAATTTACCGGACACGCTGCACAGCTATGCACTCATGAATATTCCGTGGACCGTTACCAATAATGGAGGATCCTCTCCTACTGCGTCATACTGGCATGATGTAGTGTATATATCACTCTCGCCGGTTTATAATCAAAATTTCCTCACGCCACTCGTTAGCGCCGTGGCGTCGGGTGATGTGGAACCTGCTGAAAGCTACACTTTAAGCGCGATTGGAAGGGTCCCCATACTTCCTGATAATGCTTACTACATCTATACCTATACGGACCGGTACAATGCTGTATTTGAATACACATTTGAAAATGACAACTATACCCGATTTGGGCCATATACCCTTGTCAATCCTGATATTAAACCCGTAATTGACACCATACAAACTACTGCAACATCCGGAGATGTAATTCCGGTAAACTGGGTATTGGTCAATTCAGGCCCCGGCAACATTTCTGATCGCTCGTTTAAATACACCTATTATCTCTCACAAAATCCCGTATTTGATGAGGAAGAAGCTGTGGTCGCCAAAGTAACCACTACCGGCAACTTCAATTTATTAGCCGGGGACTCCACGTCAATAAACACTTCACTTACCATTCCACTCGGTCTGAATGGATCATACTATCTTTTTATCCAGGCAGCACCTACATTTACGATGTACGAGCATAATGATGCGTATAGCAATAACCTTGTCAGAAGCATAAGTACGATCGATATTGATCCCGGACCTTATCCGGATCTCGTCACGATGCAAGTGACGGTTCCTGATACCACTACAGCCGGGCAAGTCATTGCCATCAATTATACTCAAGCTAATCAGGGCGGAGCCAATACTTCAACGAGAGGAACTGAATCTATTTATTTATCCTTTAGTCCAACCTGGGATATAGATTTTGCTACCTTGATTTCAGAGGCAGTATTCCCCCAGACCCTTGCTGAAGACAGCAGCATCATGGTCAATCGATCTGTCCTGATCCCTGCCACTACCCTTGAAAACGTGTATTATCTCTATGTGGTTTCTGACCGGCTCAACCAGGTGTTTGAGTATACCGGCGAGAACAACAATATATTCAGAAGCGCTCCCTTCTACATCCACCCCTATCCACCTGTGGATATCGCCGTGGATGCCATCACTTTACCAAATGACACCCTCAGCTCTGGCATGACATACGCCATCAGTTATGATCTTCTGAATTTACTGAATCCGCCTATCCGGAATGTGTGGAGGGATGCCATCTACCTTTCGTTGGATTCCATTTATAACCCGGAACTTGATATACTCATCTCTGCGTATGACGTTACTACTCCTGGTTTAGCCACCGGAGATACATTCCCTGTGGCACGGAGCATTCAGCTGCCTCAAGGAGTTTCCGGCAATTACTATTTGCTGGTCAGATCTGATATAGAGGATGTGAATGAAGATGAAAATCTGTCGAACAATATTGATCTGTGGCGACCAACTAATGCTGCGGCAGTCAAAATACATATTCTCCTCAGCCCTTCACCCGACCTTGTCGTTTCAGCAATACAGGCGCAAGCCCAGGCCATCGCAGGTCAACAATATCAAGTGATCTATGCAATTCATAACTATGGTTCCGGTCCCGTGGCAACGTGGCAAGACAGGATATTCTTCTCGACGGATGCCAATCTTTCTAACGGAGATGTATTAATGTATACGGCAAGAGTCAACAACTTGCTGGACACCAATACAACCTACACTGATACTGTTGTTTTCTCATTGCCCGGATATCTGTCGGGTAACTATTTCATGCTCATCGCCACGGACTACCTGAATGAATCATACGAACATCAGGGAGAAAACAACAACCATGCGCTCATGGTGGTAGAAGTGACTTCACCTCCACCTGCCGACCTTGTGACCGAGTCCATCCTCTTGCCTGACAGTTTACTTGCCGGTGATCTTGCTACTATTCATTGGTCCACAAGAAATGAAGGCTCAAATCCTGCGCAGGGAAATATCCGAGAAATTGTATACTTATCACCCGATACACTTTGGAGTGTGGAAGACCAGGTTTTTGGATTTAAACAGAAATCCATCTACCTACCCCCTGAAGCAGGGCATTCCGATTCATTAACGGCACCGGTGATCGGGGTGATCAATCAGGACTACTATGCTCTTGTGCGAACGGATGCCCTCAATAATGTCTCTGAAACCAATGACACCAATAATATCAGCGCGTCACTCGATCCGGCATACATTGATGTCAAAACACTTTACTTCGATTCACTGACCGTTGATTCCTTAATTCCCGGGCTCGAACTGTATTATAAGTTAATCGTTGATCCCACTCAAGTCGGAGAAAGCATTCTTGTGGAGCTTAAAGGAGATTCGATCAATGCCTATAATGAGTTGTTCATTTCCTATGCTGATGCGCCGACCCGGGCTGACTTTGATATCAGCAATAACAAGCCTCTGTCAGGAAGGCAGCAAGCGGTGATACGTAATGCCCAGCCAGGCACGTATTATATTCTGGCCTATGGTGCCAACCAAATGATGAGTACGCAGGACGTCACATTGTTTGCCCGACTCATGTCTTATGAGATTCTTACTGTTTCACCGAATAAAGGCAGCAACCATGGACAAGTAACTGTGGTCATAGAGGGATCACGGCTTGATTCTACCTATGCCGTTCGCCTCAGAGACACGAGTGGTTATGTGTTATTTGCCGACACCTTCCATATCGTTTCTGCGGAAAAAGTGGTCGCTACTTTTGATTTGCGGGGCACGCCCATAGGATTTTATTTTGTAGAGTGTCAGATCGAACCCTACTATATCGCAAGTCTTGAAAACGGATTTCAAGTCATTGATGGCATGGGTCCCGATCTCGAAGTCAATTGGTACCTGGCCCCCGGAAGTTCAGGACCCCGCAATCGTCCGGTAAAAATTGTCATTGACATGATCAACAACGGGGACAATGACGTTGTCAATCAATATGTTCGTGTATATAGTCCATATGGCAATGTCATGGCCTGGACCTATGACGATCTCATTGCCAATGAAACCTTTGACTACATCGATATCCCGGTTCAACTGCAAACAGGTTTTCCGGATGTGCTGCCACCGGGCAATGCGGTGATGTACGAAGTATTCTCCTGGTTGCATCCATTTCCATTTTTTATAACTGATGTCCGATGATGCTGTATAAGAATTTCATATTGCTGTATATCATGTTGGGGACAATTTCCCCCCTGCACGGGCAATTGTTTAATGCGGGGCCTGATACAACGATTTGCAGTGGTACCGGAGTGACGCTGGGGGATCCAAATCAAAACATCCCCTCTTCCTGGTGCATTACCTGGTCACCAGCGGAGAGCCTTGACAATCCACACGCAGCCCAACCTCATGCCACTCCGAAAAATAAAACAACGTATACTGCCACTGTGCTGACAGATGACTGGCAATCTGTGGTTACAGACCAGGTGGTTGTGAATGTAGGATTTGGTGGAATCAAATTCACACCGCCATACCTCTATCAAGGGGGGGAAGATACGGTTCAGGCTGAAGTCACCATTAAAACCGGAATGGATAGTGTCATCTGGAGCATAGAAGATCCGACATTAGGATGTGGATATAACGCGGTTACAGGTAAAATCTGGGCCGGAAACCAATTTGGAACGATTACGGTTAGGGCCTCCAAAAAGTCATCACCGGACTGTTATGCGGAAGAGAAGATTGATATCAATGAGGGGGTAAAGGACATAACGGCAAGGGATTTGACGCATCCTGGCAGAATCGCCAAGGGAGAAACGGATACTTTATATCTCGTTGGGGAATCTGAATATGCTATAACGGCAATCCCCAATGCTTCTGGGTTTGCTGGTGGGGCTCCCTTTTGGTATGATGATAATACACCGTATGCATTTCTGCCTTCAGACGGTCAGGTGACTATGACAGGCTCCACAACAGATCAACATCATATTACTGCGGGCTCGGCTGCTGCCGGATACCAACCTAAAGTGGTCATTAAGCATTTTGATGCTGAAGAATATGTCCTTGATATCGGACCCCTCGTGTCTTCCGCTACGGAGGCATTAAATTCACTAAACGAATTTGTTTGTAATAAAATCCGGAAAAAATATCCTGCCGTACCACAATTAAATTTGGATGTTGACTTTGCAGACTTCAGTTACAAAAGAAGCATAGCCGAGAAATATAATCATCCGGGTTTTGATTATAAAAGAAGCATTGAAGCTTCTGCTTCAATGGGCATGAATGGTCGTATTTACCATCCGGGGTTCACACAAACCTTTGATTTTAGTCTTATTGGATTTGCTGTTGGCACAGAGCTCTATCTCGAACCTTTTTTTGATCTCACACTTTCCGGAGGTGCGGTTAAAGACCCGAGCTCGGATAATCCTAACTGGACTATTCTTGGAAATCCTATCAAAGCAACACTTACCGGTGGGCTTCGAGGTGTCTTTACTATTTGGGGAGAGGCTGCAGGCTATTATGTTGAAGGAGGATTTAATCTAGCGACCAGCCTTTTTGCCGACTTTACCTTTAACCTGACCAATGGTGAATTCAATTCGCAATTTGGTTTAAACCCACTTCAAGGGCAAACAAAGGTGGAAATCACACGTCTGGTGGATCCTAAGAAAAAGTGGACCTTTTTCAATCATACGGTTGACCTGATTGACAAGTGGCAATCACCATCTTATCTCCTTTTTGATTTTGGCGCCCAAAACTAAATCCTGATGAAGAAGCGTATGATTACCCAAATGTTCCCGCTCTTCCTGCTTATCCTTGGATATCCGGACAAAGAAGGACTATGCCAATGTACTTCGGTGCAATTTGAGCAACTTAATTATTGCCTCAACTTTGCCGAGAGTGAAAACAGGCATTTTGAAAAACTCAAAAATTCACCTGCTCAAAGTTTGTCTCACTTTTTTTACAGCTATTTTTCTGCCCCTGACCTGAATACGTACAGGAATTGTTTTGTAGCCGCTGATTGGTATGGACTATCCAGCCAGGAATTTGCGAATTGGAAAAAATTTCTCGCCCAAATTAAAATAGAATACCAAGGCCAATTCATTTTTACAACCGCTCAAATGGAAATCGGGATTATTAAATATTCGTATGTACTCGAAGAGCAACGCATATACGAAACATTCATGGCCAAAAGGATTGGCGGCCAATGGAAGTCCACCTCCAGAAAAGAAGAAGAACTTTTTATGCCTTTAACCCAACTTGTTCATCGCACACAGGCTGCGTATTTGAAAGAACTGTATGATCAAGCCAGAGAAGGCCGGAATGAAACAGTCATGCCCTCTGCACAAAACACCATCTTCGCGAACCAACTGGAAAAAGAACAATCCGAACTTAAAATGGAATCTATTGAACGATATCGGCAAAAATTCAATGATGCCAGTGAATCTGTATCGGATAGGAGGAATAAAGAGGATCGTACACATGATGCCGATTTCATGGCATACCTGACAAGCATGCATCTCACCCCTGATCAACAAGACACAGTCATGCACCTTATCGTTGCGGAAAACTATTTGCAAGCAGCGGTCCTGGCAGACAAGTATTCGCCTGAATCCTATACATATGCTCCGTTTGTATATAAAATCAGAGAAGTCTACGGGAAGGATCGAATTCACCAATGGGATCCTTTACACCATAAATGGGATTAACAATGACAAAACGAATACTCATATTACTCATTTCTGCCTGGGTTATTTCAATTCCAGCTTTCTCACAGGTCCTTGTCCACACCACCGCTGTCAAATGTCATGGAGAGGATAACGGGAAAGCGCGGCTCTCTATTTCCAATGCCCCCGGGCCATACAAGATTACCTGGAAGAAAGGAGCGACGGAAATCACTGATCATAAAAACAAGACTACGGCGGACAATTTACCTGCGGGAGCTTACACGGTTGAAATCACAGATGTAAACGATTGTATGATTGAGCGTGAATTTATCATTGAGTCTGCGCCTGAATTAAACCTGGTCATTGTCAGTACAACTGGTTCATTTGACTATTGTGGTAGTAAGAGTTTTCCGGATGTAACCCTTAATGGCTTCTTCTCCGGAGGAAAGGAGCCTATCGCATGCAGCAATGGCTGTCAGCAAAAGGTTACAGGTCCGGGCGAATACAGTTTCACAATTATTGATGCTAACGGTTGTCAGAAGACCGAAAGTGTTCGTGTCAACTGGATAGGCATTGTGTGCTCTTTTGACCCCAACGATATTACTGGCCCTGCGGGATACAATGAACCAAGATGGGTTGCTGCTTCAAAACCTATGGAATACACGATACGTTTTGAAAATGATCCTGAATTTGCCACTTCACCTGCTCAAAGAGTGCATGTAGAATTGCCCTTCCATCCTGAGATAAATCCCTTTTCATTACGGCTTGGTAGTTTTGGTTTTGGGGAACATGTGTTTACGTTACCTTTTACCCAAACGTATTACCAGGAGCGACTTGACCTGCAATCTGAAATAGGCTTGTACATTGATGTCGTCGCAGGCCTTGATGTGAATGAAAACAAAGCCTTCTGGACATTCCAATCGATTGATCCCCTAACAGGGCTCCCTCCCGCCAATCCATTGATCGGTTTTCTTCCCGTCAATGACACACTCACAGGAAGCGGAGAAGGATTTGTCACCTTCACATTACTCCCTAAACCATCAGCTACAACTGGTGATACCGTTGCGGCTACTGCGGGGATAGTATTTGATGCCAATGAAGAAATTATCACGAATACATGGGTGAATACCCTTGATGCACTAGCACCCTCTTCGGTGCTTGAACCTCTTGATTCCATCACTGAAAATCCGCTGATCATCCTGGAGTGGACGGGAAACGATGACCCAGGAGGATGTGGTGTCCGCGATTATGCTGTCTACTACCAGATTGATGGAGGACCCTTTCTGGTGGCAGGAGATAAACTGGAAGGCGATACCCTTCATTTTACTGCTGTACCCGGACACTCATACGGTTTTTATGTGAGTGCTACGGATACTGTTGGAAACAAGGAAATCAAAACTACGGCTGAATCGACGATTATGGTCGCTGACGAAGAAAACATTACCGTTCGCTATCCTTTTGCGGATCCACAATGTGTGTATGATTCCATTTCCATCGCATGGAATTCAGCGTCCATCGATTCGATTCGAATACTCATGTCACTGGATAGTGGATATACCTACTTCCCGCTTGCATCCAGTCTTTACCCAACTGATTCGTTGCTGAGCATCTACCTGGCGGACTCCATGATTACAGATTTTGCGCGCATTCGATTTCAATCCCTGGAAGACACCACGCTTATTACTCACTCGCTATTCTTTCCCATTAAGCCATTACCTGTCATAGCGGCAGATGGCGATGAGCATACGTGCCTTAATACGCCGGCAGATCTTCTGGCTTCAGGTGGAAACACGTATCAGTGGAGCCCGGGGTATTCTTTGTATGATTCAACGGCAGCTTATACTGCAGCGTATATAGACACAAATACCCTGTTTTATCTCACCGGCACCGATGTCTTCGGTTGCCGCAACCGAGACTCCATCCTCATCAATGTGCATCCCATCTACCTCGATACCATCCTCCATGAAATGTGCAATGAAAACAGTGTATTTGTCGGAGGCGGATACCAGACCGAACCCGGATACTATGTTGATTCACTGCTCTCTGTCCGCGGCTGTGACAGTACGGTGATCACGCATGTGGTGCTGACCGGCCCATGCGCTTTTCCGGCAGACCAGGTGTACGTGGATAAAGATGCCACGGGACTCAATAACGGCACTTCATGGGCCAATGCCTTTACTGATTTGCAGGATGCGCTTGAAGCGGTGGAATACTATGAAAATGTAACGGACATCTGGATCGCAGAAGGCCAATACAGCCCATCTATCCCCGGCGGAAGAGATGGCACCTTCACCCTCCGCGATAGTGTTAAAATGTTCGGCGGATTCTCAGGCACTGAAACTACACTGGAAGATCGTACAGGCACCCCGCTGACGGTTAAAATCACAGGTGACATCGGCATCCTGTCGGACAGTACTGACAATGTATTTCATGTGATCTCTGTGGATTCTTCATGCGTGGATTGCCAGATCAATTTTCTGACGATACAGCTTGGCCAGGGCAATGGTGTCGGGCCACAGACACTGGGAGCTGGTATTTATTCCAATGGGAGTTTACTGATTGACCAACTCATCCTCGAACGTAACACCACGACAGATGAAGGGGCTGCCATTTATAATGCCGGCCCGGGACATACGCTCAGGATAAAGGATTGCCTGTTCCGCTTAAATTACTCCAGTCTGGCCAGAGATATCATGAATACGAATGGCGCAGAACTTCGTTTTGAAGGAATCAATACCATTGAGGATTAGCGCTTTTGCTATAAGATTAACAATAGTTCAATTTCAGGGGCCCGGGCTAAACGTAGCACCGGGCTTTCTGCTGTAATGAAGTTTCCTCATCACGTCCTGGACATGGCAAATGCTGCCTTCTTCAAATTTCCTTAGTTTTATCCCATCAATTTTCATTCATTCATTAATACACTATTTATGAACTTCAGATTGACCATCCTCCTCAGCCTGGTTGCAGGCTTTAACATCCTCTCTGCCCAGAACCTCGAAGAACTCACCGCGCTCAAGGATGCCAAAGCGGCAGAGTTGACCGGTCTGGAAACTCAATTAAAAGATTTAACCGGCCAGGTCGATGCACTCAAAGCAGAAGTTGCTTCGCTGACAGATCAAATCACCCCCTACCCTCGCTGGGACATCGGGGCGCATGGCAACCTCGGTTTCAATATTTCAAATTTTAGTGATTGGCTATCAAAGGAATCGCCAAATACCAATGCGGTTTCGATCAGCTTTGCCGGAAATTTCTTTGCCAATCTCGATCAGAAAAAATACTTCTGGCGAAACAATCTCAACACCACGCTGGGATGGCAGAAGTTCGACAAGAAAGAAGATCCGAACGATGATGATTTCGAAGTGGCCGCAGACGCTTTTACGGTGAGCACCCTGTTCGGATATAAACTGAGCGAAAAATTTGCCATCTCAACGCTTGCGGAATATCGCTCATCTATCATCGACAACATTAATAACCCCGGGTACCTCGACGTCGGAGCAGGAGCAACCTGGACGCCTGTCAAGGACCTGATCGTGGTGATTCATCCTCTCAATTACAACTTTATCTTTTCCGATGACAGCTACGATTACCAGAGCACCTTTGGATGCAAGATCGTGGCCGACTATAAAAAACAGTTGACCAAAAATCTCGCATGGACCTCAAATATGTCCATGTTTGCGAGCTACAAGGGTATTGACTTTTCCAACTGGACATGGATCAATGGATTGACCACCAGTGTGAAGGGTATTGGCCTGGGACTTGATTTCGGGTTGAGAAGCAACAGACAAGAAGCTGAAGCGGCTGGCCTGAGTGACAATCCACTCCAGACCTATTGGGTATTTGGGGTGACGTATGGGTTGTAACCATAGCAAGTGCCCCGACCATGAAAATGCGACAACTGATATATTGTTATATACTCGTGCTGTCTGGTATGTATACCTGCCCTGTTATTGGACAGCCTTTTTATTTTGGCGTGGACCTTTCGTACGTCAATGAAATGGAAGCCTGTGGTGCCGTCTATTTTAAGGATGGCACTCCAATAAACGTGGTCGGACTCTTTAAAGATAACGGCGCTAACCTTGCGAGGTTTCGATTGTGGCACACGCCATTCTGGTATGATAGTTTAAATCAGGGAGAACGATACAGTGATTTTGAAGATGTGCGTCTGTCCATCAGCAGAGCCAAGACGCTGGGTTTTGCGGTCCTGCTGGATTTTCATCTCTCAGATACCTGGGCTGATCCGGGGCACCAGGTAGTACCTGCGGCGTGGGCATCTGTCGTAGATGACCAAAACCTGCTCGCTGATTCGCTATACAACTATATCTACCAAACTCTATTCCGTCTAGGCAATGAAGGTCTCCTGCCCGATATCGTCCAGATCGGCAATGAGACCAACAGGGGCATCCTCCTCTCTCAGGAAACAAATGACCAGGGTTGGTCACTGGACTGGACGCGCAATGTCTTTCTCTTCCAGGCTGCGGCATCAGCTATAGACGATGCAGCGCTTAACTTGGGGATTCCGATTCAGAAAGCGATTCATATTGCTGACCCCGCTGATGTGGAGTGGTATATCGGGCAGTTTGTCCAGCATGGATTTACCAATTTTGATATCATCGGCATATCCTATTACTGGCAATGGCATCAACCTGTCAACATTGCACAAACCGGCCAGGTGATATCGTCTTTAAAGGAGGACTATCCGGAAAAGAAAGTCATGATCTTTGAAACCGCCTACGGATGGACCACAGAGAATGCGGATAATGCCAATAATATTCTGTTCAATGCACATCCTTCCTACTCGCCTTTGAGTCCCTCCAATCAAAAGAAATGGATGACCGATCTCACGCAAGAAGTGATCGATCATGGAGGCAGTGGCGTCGTGTATTGGGAACCGGCATGGGTGAGTACCGGATGCGAGACGCAATGGGTGACCGGATCAAGCTGGGACAATGCCACTTTTTTTGATCATGATTTGAATGTGATGGAGGATGGAGGGATTGGGTGGATGATGTATGCTTATGATTTTACTTCATCGACAAACTCCATTGAGGATTTTTCTGAAGAGATAAACATCATTTATGACAGTGGCGCTTTGCTTATCCAAATGAAAGATGCATCACTTATCAATATTCCTTTGAACATTACACTTTATTCGATGGAAGGGAGAACAATATATTCAGATCGGGTGACCATGTTATATGATGACATCCTTCAATTAACCATTCCTCCATTGGTGGCGGGATGTTATTTAGCTTGTGTCTATGCCGAAGATTCTGGACATATAAATAGAATAATCACCACGACAAATCATTAAATTGTTTTCACCTGCAGTTACAAACTGCCATTGATTCAATCTGCCTATTTAAGATTTTTTGGATCCGAAGCACGCGATCTTAGGTACAACCTAAGCTCAACATTGCTTATTTGATAGCGGCTTGCAGCCGCTATCAGTAATTTGCTCAACATTCAGTAACACATAACGGCTTGCCGTCAATTAGAAACTTCTCGAAGAGGTACCCCCTTTAGGGGGCAAAGGGGGCTAATTGCACAAAACAAAAAAGGCAGCCAGTTGGGCTGCCTTTTCTTACCAATAAACTTAATCGTCAATTTTTCTTGATGGTGTATTTGTATTTTGGAACACCTACGATCAGCAATTCAATCGTGTAGTTTCCTGCTTCAGCTATTGGAATATTGGGAGCTCCATATTCCAAAGACTTATTATTCCCATCGTCACCAAAATTAACTGCCCAATCATCATTAGCTCTGAACTTGATTTCACCAGCAACGAGATCGAGTGTGATGGAGAAAATCTTAGTGGCTGGATCATAGGTCATATTCTGATCGGAATCCCAGCCATTGGGTGTGGCTGAGCCTATGAGCCCCCATTCTGTCCGCAAATTTGTGTGCGTAAATCCATTGAGATCTACATTTAGTTTGTAAACTCCGGCTGCTCCGGCGGGGATATCGGAACCATTCTGATCCAATGTGCCATCATTGCCGTTGTCACCGTAGTTGAGATCCCAACTTGGGCCTACCGTGTATTTAAAGAAGGCATTATCTACGTTGAAGTGAACATATCCTTCATACAATCCGTTGCTCTTTGGAGAGTAAACGGCGGTGGTGCTGTCTGATGGAGCCCATCCCTGGTAGCTGCCTGGAACCTGTAGCTGTGGGATTATCACGTTTGAAGAATAAGGAATCACAGTGATCGTCACGGCGTCGGATACCAAAGGAGCGACATCATTATCCACGTTAGCAGTGACTCTCAATTCCATGTCCGCAGGGGTCTCACCTTCGAGTTCCTTGGCCAGGAGGACGTTGTTCAGATCACCTTGCTTCATCGTCAATGATGTAGCATTGACCACCCCAAGTGTTACAGGTTCATTGAAATTATTTCCTGCCTTATCGATTTCCAGTTTGTAGCTGGTACCTGCGGCAAAGCCATAATCGGCCCCATTCCATGTAAAAGCAGGCAGAGCGACATCAGCCTCCGCTTCTTTTAACTCAAAGGTTGCACCGGCAGTCGGAGCGGTAATGACCGGGCCTGAATTGAGGTGCAGGGTGGGCCCGAGACTGTCCTCTTCGCATGCCCATAGGGTCACCAGGGCGAGGCAGGAGAGCGCTATATATTTTATATACTTCATATTCCTATGATTTGAATTGTTTTAGACATTAATTTGATCAATAACCAGGATTTTGCTGGAGATTCGGATTGGCTCCGATGTCTGCAGATGGAATCGGGAATACATTGAAATGATCAGGCACTGCAGCACCGTCTTTTACGCCACCTTTCCACTGCCACAAATAATCCGTATTGGCAAATCGCCCGAAACGCACAAGGTCCGTTCTGCGGTGACCTTCCCACAATAACTCGCGGGCACGTTCATCAAGAATGAAATCAAGATCAAGGTCATTCAGCGTGATATTGCCGGAAGGTCCGTTATAAGCTCTTTCACGCACGAGGTTGACATAATCAACGGCTGTATTCTGATTACCTCCTCCACCACGCAGCACCGCCTCGGCATACATCAGGTAGGCAT
Organism: uncultured Saprospiraceae bacterium; assembly: GCA_964646645.1. GTDB lineage: Bacteria > Bacteroidota > Bacteroidia > Chitinophagales > Saprospiraceae > Opimibacter. Next base: position 72,306 of record CAZYHJ010000004.1, read on the forward strand.
CTGCCAACCTGAACATAGGAAAGTCAGTATCGACATGTGTTGGATGTGAACCTTGAATCCCATCAGAAGTAACATTCCTCCATTTGGCTACCGCATACCCGTTTGAAAACTGGGCGATGTCATCAATCTCCAGGGTCTGGCCATCGGTGACAAATAACGCGCGGCGATCAAAGCTGGTCAATTCGATAGAATAGGTATGATCAGGCTTGTCCAGATACAATGTGATCTTGTAATTGCCTGCATTCGCTATAGCGATGTTTGCACCATCTCTTTCCAGAAGCGCGTCGCTGCCATTGTCTCCATAATTGAGGCCCCAATCATCATTGGCTCTGAACTTCATTTCACCCGGATTGAGATCCAGTTGAATGCTCCAGCTTCTGGTCGTTGGGTCATAGGCCATATTCTGATCACTATCCCAACCACCTGGAGTTGCTGATCCAATGATACCCCATTCTGTTTTCAGCATGGTGTAGGTCAAGGTATTCAGGTCAACATCAAGTTTATAGAAACCGGCATCCACTGCTTTAATGTTGGCACCATTCTGATCCAAGGTACCATCCGCATTGTCATCACCATAGTTGACATCCCATGCAGGGCCATCTGTAAACTTAAACTCGGTATTATCCGGAAAATACAAGTAGCCTTCATACTTGCCATCTACATTTGCAGAAGCCAATACGGTAGTGGTATTTGCCGGATTCCATTCCTGGTAACTACCTGGAACATAGATCACCGGATAAGTGGTATTGCCAGGATTTGGAGCAACGATCACGCTACCTGAACCCACTGCAGGAAACTTAGCTACGATCGCACTGGTGGTGCGAACACCACCCCATCCCCCAGCAATCCCGAAATCGGCAGGCAACATGGAACCACCCACAGGGGCACTCACGAGGAAGGTGGTACCACCCCAGGTCTGTGTCTTCAATCCGTCAAAAGCAACCGGGAAGATCACTTCACTTGCTTTGTGATTGTCGGCAAGGAAGAGACTCTTGTAATCTTCATCAAGGGTATAACCGGCATTGATAATCTTCTCACAATAGGTCACACAATCCGTATAGCGTGGAGTACCAATGTATGCCTCTGCGTTGAGATAGAGTTTGGCCAGCAGCATCCAGGCAGCAGCCTGATCGGCACGCGCATATTCGTTAGCCTTTGCAGCCACCAGTGAATTTTCAATGGCTTTCAACTCCGTCTCAATGTAATTAAAGACGAATGCGGCATCTTTCTGTTCGGGGAAGAATGATCCTACAATATTCTCTTCAGTGACAAACGGAACATTACGGAAATGATCCAGCGCATGCCAGTAACTCAATGCTCTGAGAAACCTTGCTTCAGCGCGATAATATCCGATATCGGTCCTGAGATCACCCGTGACACCGCGCTCATCTAATTTGGCATCGGTCGTCTCACGCATATACTCATTGCATAAGGATATCTGATAGAAGATACGGGCATAGAATGCATTGATGAACACATCATTGGCATCCCAGTCCTGATAATGGAAGTCTTTAATCGTCTGGTCATTCCAGCCAATCACAGCTTCGTCTGTGGTGAGTTCCTGGTGATACCAGAGGCCACGGATATACTGGCCGAAACCTTCATCAATCCCGGAGATATCCGGCTGACCGGAAGGACCCTGCTGGCCACTCACGGCAAGGCCTGCATACAACTTGGCAAGTACTTGCTTGTACGACTCAGGGGTGTCGAAAACAAACTCCGCCGTCGTGGAATCATCATCAATCGGCGAGGTATTCAGGTCATCAAAACATGCCGGAATCACCGCCATCATGAGGAGGAGCAAAAACAAATTATATAATGATACTTTTTTCATATCTGTTCGTGTTTAGGGCTATTAAAATTTTACATTCAGGCCCATCAGGAAAGTGCGTGAGCGCGGATAGATATTATTATCAATGCCGATGGTCACAGCATTATTGCCGACATCCCTGATCGCCAGTTCCGGATCAATACCATCATATCCTGTGATCAGGAGTGGATTCTGAACGGTAGCATATAAGCGGATGGACTCTATCGCGGAACCAATGGTTCCAAAGTTGTATCCGGCCGTGATATGATCTATTCTGAAGAACGATCCATCCTGTACATAATGATCGGAGAAATACTGTGGGGTATTGATATCCAATGACTGCGTGGCCGCATTCACATTATTCAGATATCCTCCGCCTGCTCCACCTGAACTATTGAACAGGAAATCATAGACTGCCTGATTGGCCAGGTTGTTATTATAGATATAATTACCTATCACAGCGCGGGCACCAAGCGACACATCAAATCGGCCTGCATTGACACCAGTATAAAATCCTAAATTGGCATTTGGTCTTGCACTTTTATAACGATACATATCGTCAGGTGTCACAGAACCATCACCATTGCGGTCGACATACAATCCTTCAATGGGAACTCCAGCCGCATCGTATACCTGTTCAAATACAAAGAATGAGTTGGAGGGATATCCTACAGAATGGATCTGAACGTTATTTCCAACACCACCGGCGATTCCACCGGTCAGGATACCCTGGTAATCCGGATCATCCGTAGCCGTGAGTTTTGTAATTTCATTTTCATTCAACGCAACGTTAAATCCGAGGACCCACTCATTATTACCTTTCCTCCAGGGTACAGTGTTGATCGCCAATTCAACACCCTTATTTCTCAAATCGCCAACATTCGCATCCAGGAAATTGGTGAGATTAGTTCCTGCAGGCACAGGAACAAAATTCAACAGGTCCCTTGTATCCCTGATATAGAAATCGATGGAGCCGAACAACCTGTCATCAAATACCGAGTAATCCATACCCGCATTATAGGTAGTCGTTTCCTCCCATTTCAGATCAAGGTTATAACCATTGGCTCTGAGCGTATTATAGAACTCATCCCCAAACTGATACTGTGCCGTTGGCGTTGATAATTGATAACTGGCCAGGTAGGGATAGAAACCATCAAAGGAGACATTCTGCTGACCGGTAATACCCCAGCTAAGACGGAATTTTAATCCCAGTGGATCACCTGCACTGTTGTCCTTCACCTTCCACGCTAAGGCTACCCCTGGGAAATTACCCCAGCGATTCTCCTCTGAAAAACGGGAGGTCCCATCCCTACGGAACGTCAATGTGAGCAACCAATCTTCAAACAGGGAGAAGTTGGCTCTTCCAAATAAGGATACGAGATAGTTTTCACGCGTATAATAGTCATAAGGAGTGATGGTATCCTGTTCAGGCGTAGCATCCGTTACCCCATTATAGTTTTGAAACCAGAAATGCTGCCAGCTATAACCGGCCATCACATCCACGCCAAAGTTGCGGTTGACCGACTTGTTGTAATTCAGATAAAACTCCAACAATTCGTTTTTATTCTCCTGAGCGTAATCTTCGTCTCTACCGCCATTGGCGTATTCGAAAGCAGCATCTGTTGGCACATATTTCCGGCCCTCTCCTTCTGAATAGTCGTAACCAAGATTCAGGTTAGCCCTCAGATCTTCCAGGAAGAACAAACGGTAATCAATCTCAGCTCCGAGGATATACCTGTTAACTTCCGAGTTGTTGTCTGTCTGTTCCAGCAAAGCGACTGGATTATCAGGACTCAACGTACTTGGTGTGCCGTCCGCATTTAACCATGTGTAATAACCTCCATAGTTTGAGTTTCCTGATAACACAGGTTGTGTCGGATCGTAGAAGACCGCAGCACCAATCGCGCCCTGTTCTGCAAAATGGTTTTTGTCTACCATAGCTTTTGCGCTGAGGTTCAACTGCAATTTATTATCCAGCAATCTCGGATTGAGGTTAAGTGCTCCGGTAAGACGGTTGAAGTTATCTGTCCGGATCAAACCATCACGATCCGTATAGCCTAAGGATACGCGATAAGGCATATCGCCCAGACCTCCACTGAAACTCAGGTTATGATCCATATAAAAGGCATCCTGGAAAATCTGGTCCTGCCAGTCTGTGGTATCATTTCCCATCAGGCTTTGCGCGGGATGCGTGGCATCAAAACGACTTTCGACCAGGCTCCTGAATTCACCCGTGTTCAATACATCCGCACGTTTAGCGATGGTTGAAATACCTGCGCTTCCGTTATACTCCACTCCAAACTTCTTATCGAGACTTCCCTTCTTTGTAGTAATGATGATGACACCGTTTGAAGCCCTGGATCCATAGATCGCAGTGGCAGAAGCATCTTTCAACACCGTGAAGGTTTCGATGTCATTTGGATTTACAATGTTGAGGTTGTTCCTTGATCCACTGATCGGACGATCCGCAACAGGAACCCCATCGATAATGATCAAAGGCTCATTGGAAGCCGTAAGAGATGATCCTCCTCTGATGCGAATGACCGAACCTCCACCGGGTTCACCATTATTGATGACCGCAACACCAGGCACTTTACCCGCAAGCAATTCCTGAGGAGAAGTGATGGCGCCTTTATTGAAATCTTCACTTTTTACGGTAGCAATAGAACCAGTTACATTCTCCCGCTTAACAGTACCGTAACCTGTGATGACCACATCTTCTAGGAGTGCCCCTTCGGTCATAATGGCATCAATACGAGCTGCGGTACCAATATCCTTGGTCACCGCATCATAGCCGGTATAGGAAAATTGAATCTGGGTCGCTCCGGCAGGCACCTGTAAAGTGTAGCCTCCGTCAAAATCAGAAACTGTACCGACGCTGGTGCCCAATACGAGAATATTGACCCCAATCATTGGTTCACCGGCTTCATCTGTGACCGTTCCTGTAATGGTGCGTTGCGCGTGGGTCAATCCCATGCCCATCACCCAGAAAACAGCCAGCATTAATACACGCTGTAGTTGTTTATTCATAAGTCTGAAATTGTATTGGTTGAATTAAGATTGTCCTTGATATTAGTGGGTGTTCCTCATTACCTTTAGTTGTTCAGGGACGTTGGATATGCAGCGGCTAATTTACACAGGATTACCAATTATCCAACATGAAAATATTTCATTTTGGACCAAAAATTCCATCGAAATGATGCAAAAAACGGAGTTAGAACAAACAATAAGGAATGAAATTTGGAATTATTCCAAATTTTTATTGGTGGGCTTATCTATAATAACGTTTATCTCCCTCCGTTTGCTGCCATTGGCTCAGGTAAAATCCGGTGACCTGAACGTAGGAGCGGATGGTATCATGCGGTATAGCCACAACGGAACAGAAGTGACAGGTTTCGGTATCAATTATACTGTTCCTTTTGCTCATGCCTATCGTTCCGCTAAAAAACTAGGCATCAACCTCAAGGAGGCTATTGATCAGGATGTGTATCATTTTGCCCGACTTGATTTCGATCTCTTCCGGGTACATGTCTGGGACTGCGAAATCAGTGATACGCTGGGCAATCTAATTGACAATGAACATCTCGAATTATTTGATTACCTCCTGTTCCGCCTGCAGGAAAATGGCATTCGGGCTGTTATAACTCCAATCGCTTACTGGGGCAATGGCTGGCCTGATCCAGACGAACCCACTCCGGGTTTCTCACATAAATATGGAAAGGATAGTTGTCTTGTAGATCCCAATGCCATCAAGGCCCAGGAAAATTATCTCGCGCAATTTGTCAATCATGTCAACCGATATACACAACTGGCCTATAAGACAGATCCAAACATCCTGGCATTCGAAATCAGCAACGAACCTCATCATCGTGGTACGCCGGAAGAAGTAACAGCATTTGTCCGTAGCATGAAAGAGGCCATTCGAGCTACGGGATGTACCAAGCCCATTTTTTACAATGTGAGTCACAGCATTCATCTGGCGCCTGCTTACTATGCAGCCGGCATCGATGGCGGAACTTTTCAATGGTATCCCACCGGGCTCGGATTTCAAAAAGAACTTGGTGGCAATCTGCTCCCGAATGTTGACCACTACACCATTCCTTTTGATGATATTTTGAAAAAAGAAGGCTCAGCACGCATCGTATATGAATTTGATGCCGCGGATATGGCGTCTACCTATATGTATCCTGCGATGGCCAGAAGTTTCAGAGCAGCAGGGATTCAATTGGCCACTCACTTTTCCTACGATCCTACTTTTCTGGCCCCATACAATACAGAATACAACACGCACTACATGAACCTGCTGTATGCGCCGCGAAAAGCGCTGGCCCTCATGATATGCGGAGAGATATTCCGCACCGTTCCGATGTATAGTGATTTTGGCCACTATCCGGACAACACTTCGTTCGGACCCTTCCGCATCAGTTATGAAAAGGACCTGGCGGAAATGGTATCCAAAGAAAAATTTATCTACACCAATCATACGACATCTAATCCTCCGGCTCCCGAACAACTCACGCTCATTGCGGGATGGGGCAATTCTCCTCTGATCCAATATGATGGTCAGGGCGCATATTTTCTTGATAAGGTTGGGGATGATGCATGGCGGCTTGAAGTCATGCCTGATGTCACGCAATTGCAAAATCTCTTCGGCCGGAATAGTCTGCAGCAAAAGGTAGCGGTATTGCATCAGAGTCCTCATCGTATGAAGCTCAATCTTCCGGGGCTTGGAGATGTGTTTGCGATCGAATCCGTTGACCGGCGTGATTCGGTTTACTACAGAGAAATCAAAAATGGAGTGGCATTGGTCAGACCCGGAGTCTATCTGTTGATGGGTCCTGGTTATGATCAGGCAGATTCTGTTACTCTGCGATCCAGAAAGGATTTTGATTGGGCACCAGCCACCCGGATTAAAGAAGGAAATATTCAAGTGGCTAAACCCTACTCATCATCGAGACCTTCCCGGGTCACGACCAATCAAAATGCAGATATGTCCGTGGTGCTGTTCGATGCTGAAACAGATGCCTGGTGGGTCAACCGCACCTGGGTGCCCGGGTCCGGACCGATCAAGGATAGTCTATCCGGAAAAAGTTATCTCAACATCCCTTTAAATGGGCTGGTTGACATAGATCCTGAAAACCCAAACGCAGATCCCATCGCGGATTACTCCATGCGTCATTATTTCGGGGACCTGATCAAGGGGCATGAATCTTCATTAGTCAAAAAGAAGAACCTGGTGATTCATGCCCGCATTGGAGAAAATGAGTCCTATCCTGTCCAGGTTGCCCTTGTGATGAAAGATGGATCTGCATTTGGGGCAACTATTGCGCTTTCCCCTAAACAAAACAACTATACGCTTCCAATCAATACCTTTAAAAAAGTCAAAGCTGTGTTGTTGCCGCGACCATACCCAACTTTTCTTCCGTATTATTCCTCAGCAGGTCGTGCCAAGACACTGGATTTATCGCAGGTGGAAAGTGTGCAGGTATCAATCGGCCCCGGCATTAAAGCGGAAGATTGGGCAAAAGCATACACGTTGCAGTTAGAGAAAATCAGCCTGGAATAAACTCAGTGCTTATCGGTTGCGCCTTCGAATACGGTTTGAATGATGCTTGATACATCAATATCCGCGCAATTAAAATGGCCTTTCGGACATGCCGCGTACCCATGCAATCCACATGGCCTGCATGACAAAGGTTGATCAGTTTCAAAAACAAATGACCGATCCGATAATGGACCGAATCCAAATGCCGGCACGGTAGAGCAATATAAAGCTGTTACCGGGGCATTTACTGCTGACGCAAAATGGAGCGGTGCCGAGTCATTGACAAAATTCATGTAAGCCCTTTCCATCAATGCCGCGGATTCGAGAAAGCTTAATGCTCCGGCGAGAATCGTAATGGCATTCTTTCCTGAAGCTTTCGAACGTATGGACTCGCACAAAGCCATGTCCCCTTTGGCCCCCAGCAGATAAATATGGTATCCCTGAGGCATACCATTAATTAATGCTATCCATTTGGATTCGGGCCATTGTTTCGTAAACCAGACGGAGGCAGGAGCCATGCAAACGTATGGGACATCTGCCTTAACTTTTTCAGCATCCTTTCTTGACGGATATAATCTCGGCCTCACAAACCCATCATCCGTAATCGAGTTGATGAGGGAAAGATTACGCACTACCTCATGTTGCCCTGAACCATTGGAGGAGATGACATGCGGCACTTTGGTAGTGAATAGAAACGACAATGGATTCTTATCAAAACCAATGGTGTGCTTGCCGCCGCTGAATGCCGTAATGATCCCTGTGGTGAGAAAACGTTGGAGGTTGATGACATAATCATACTTTTCCCGACGTATGTTTCTGATTATGGCGAACAGATTCCTTTGTTTGTGTTCTTTCTTATCGAACACGAGGACTTGTCGCAAATAGGGATGACCGGCCAGGAGTGTTTCATTGCCTTTACGCAATAAAAAATCAATCGCGGCTTCCGGATAATGCTGTCGTAATTTTTCGATCAAGGGTGTAGCCAACACTACATCCCCGATAAAAGCGGTTTGTATGATGAGAAATTTCTTCACGGTTTTTGACCGGAATGACAGGGAGCAAGCGTGGTCATCCTATTCCCCACCAGCCTTCTCAGCAGCGATCTGGGCCTGGTTGATGGCTTCGATTTCCTTGTCAATGAAATACAGACTTTGAGCGCCGTCGCCGATCAGATTGATCTTGTCCAGGATGGTACGCATCATACTTTCTTCTTCACGTTGCTCCGTCACATACCACTGGAGAAATGCGTAGGTAGAATGGTCGCCTTCCTTGATCGCCAGTTCAACGATATCACTAATGGATTTGGTGACTTTTCGCTCATGCGCCAGTGTATCCGCAAAAACCGTTTTAGCATCTTTAAACTCCGCAGGAGGCTGCTGTATCGCCGGGCTGATGGCCACAGCATCCATTTCGATGAGATAATGGAAAATCTTCATCATATGGGTGTGCTCCTCCTGAGACTGCCGATACATAAATGAAGCGCATCCCTGCATGGATTTGTTTTCAAACCAACCCGCCATGGAGAGGTATAAAAAGGAGGCATACCCTTCCATCGCAATTTGCTCATTGAGCGTCCTGATCATCTGATCGCTAAGCATAGTTCCTGTTTTTTCGTGCGAAAGATAAGAACAATGCGGGAACGGATAAGTTCAGCGGGGCAGAGAGCAGAGGCCAGAGGGCAGGGAAATACATAAAATATTCAGATTTGTTGAATTAAAAATCAAACTATTCAATCCTAATCTTCTAACCTCCTAATCCTCTAAGCTCCTAATCTTCTAAACCCATAAACTTATAAACCCATAAACTTATAAACC
>CAZYHJ010000005.1:0-3759 GCA_964646645.1 uncultured Saprospiraceae bacterium
AAGTGCCTTCCTGGAAAAAGTCAGATGAGCTCCGCGTCCATAGGGATATGTACGCACCTCAAAGTGATCCATCGACAATGAAAATAATCCCATTGGCGTCAATAGCCAAAGGTAGCGTCCGACCACGACCATGCCCTGGATAGTATGATGGGGTAAACCGTTGTCCGCTGTGATATGCCGGGTTACTCCCGTCTCAGGATTATAATTTAGAATACCATTTTGAAAAATCGTCAGCCATAGCGTACCCGTCAGCGAATCATAATGGGCATGGTGGATGCCCTGGTGATCCAGATGCATACCTTCCCAGCGATCGACGCAATGATCAAAGACACTGTCCTTTCGGGAATACCGACATATCCCGTGATGCCAGAACCACAAGTGATCAGCGTCCTCCGCCAACAACTGAGTAGGCTGACGCATTTGTGCCCATGGCGCTGCATCCCTTATGGCTACAGGTATAAATTTTTTTCGGGTCGTGTCATAATATTCATACGCGTAACTGCCTGAAGTCACGAATAACGTGCCATCAGGAGCAACACAGGAATACCATGATGTTACCTTTTCTTTTCGGGGGGCGGTATAATCTACTGTCCATGACGACAGATCCAACCAATAACGGGACTGACTGGTACATACCAGCAGGGAGTCCTGGCCATAAGGAGTAAAATGTAGAATATTCTGACCGGTGGGAAAACGTTCCAGTGGAATGGACTGCTCCAGGATCAGCGAGGATGCGTTATACACATACACCGTTTGCCCTTCAATGCTCCCGGAAACGAGATAGGGGCCGATGACGGCAAACTGCACATGGGTATTGTTAGGCAATGCATCATCAAATGCAGGAGCCGATTTTCGAATACCATTTTCAACATCCCTCTGCTTATACAGACCATGGTGCATCCCATACCACCATCGACCTGAGCCGGGATCCCGCACGATAGAAATGGGTTGAACGGTACGTGAGGGCGAAGGGGCAAGTTCAATTTTTCCACTGATGGTATCGATGGACGCAGGCCATATCCCTCTGCCAGGCGTAGCAAAAAAATATCCGCCATCCCGGTCTGCAAACACCTTAGTATCATAGCGCATCCATTGATATAACGAATCATTTAACGTGCATGCCGGAGCAGGAGAAAGATCCGGTTTCAACATCACCATCATTCGCTGCTTTTTACTCAAGAGGATATAATGTCCGTCGTCCAGCCTCAGGATATTGGCGCTATTATCTTTCAGAAAAGGATCAAGTGGTGCGTAGCGCTTAGCGGGGATGGGGACGACCGTCTTTTGCCGGGGGTCATACATGAAGAAACCATCATTGCCGGCGATCGCAAAACATCCATCCGGCATCGGGAGTATATCGCGGCCCCATGAGCCTGCTATGCTATCTGCTTCATTCGGATCCGGATAAAAATATTGAAAGAGGCGTTCATATTGTTCTCCCAGATGCAGCATGCCGGACCTGGAGAGTAATATAAATCCACCATGGCCATCACTGCATACAGCGGTCATCCGATTGACCAGGCCCAAATGACGTCCATCGCTTCGGGTCAAAAAAATTGCAGTATCCTGTGCCCGGGCGGCATCATGAAAAAATGTGCCATTCCTGGTGAGGGCGATGATGCGGCCATCAATATGCTGCACTTCACGAATCTGCTGGTCCGGAAGTGATCGAAGTCCGGTCGAAGGAAGATATTCCTTATACAAGCGTCCGTCAAAGCGATACAATCCCAGTGACGTGGCCACCCATAAGAATCCATGATTATCAAAAACAAGGCTGGACACCGGTCCTTTCATAAAATGCTCCTGCCCATCGATCCGCTCAAAATCCAATGGATTGAATTGAGCAGACATCACTATGGGACATAACAGCATACCAGCAAAAAGAAGCCGTATAAAAGGGACAATGATGGTACGTTCGCTCCACAGTGAAGAAACGCGATCGACTTTGTACCGCCATTCAGACCCGGGCACTGCTCAGGAAATTTTTGGATTGAGGAATCGCTCCAGTGCCACCAGGAACTCTTCCTTCCTCGTGCGGGATACAGGGAGGAATTGATCCTGTATCCGTATCTGTCCCCCATCGCTTTTTGTGTACAGCTGAATATGCTCGAGGTTGACCAGATAGGAATTATGTATTCTGAAAAAGCCCAGGCCCTGCAACAAAGGTTCAAAGTCCTTGAGCGTTTTAGAGGCCACAAACTTCTTCCCATTGGTCAGCTGAAAAATGGTGTAACTGTTGTCGGCTTCACAAAATAATATCTCGCGCACTGGCTGTATGATCATCCCATCACTGTTGCTGATGGCTATCTTGCGCGGAGCGTCTGCGATGGTCATGCGCACACTGGCCTCGCTTCTCTTCCGGTCTTCCAGAAAACGTTGCATCGTCTGGAGCATATCTTCCGCTGCGATCGGTTTCAGGAGATAGTCGATGGCCCCATACCGCAAGGCCCGAATGGCATAGGAGTCATATGCGGTGGTAAAAATCAACCTGAATGTAAATGGCATGAGCCGGTCGAGGACTTCAAACCCGTTGAGCACAGGCATATTGATATCGATAAAAAGCAGATCAACCGGTTGTGTCTGAATAAAGGGGATAGCCTTGAGCGGATCAGTAAACTGCCCCACGATGTCCACCATGGGATAATGCTGCAGCAGGATCGCCTCCACCACATCAATGCAGTTTTGCTCATCATCCAATATAACCGCCCGGATGCCATCCGCCATTTTACTCCATTTAAACGTTTACAGCCCGTAAGATACCTTGATGACCGCAACTTTCGTAGAACCCCTCAGCACTTCACCGGCAGATCAGGAGACTATCGGATCGGATACAAAATGGTAGAGGGAATACTCCCTCTACCATAGGGTCAATTGGGGGTGTTAGCCAAAACTATTCATACATCGAAGGCTATGCCATTCAATCTTCAGGATCCTCCTGACGTAGTGCTTCGATTTGAGTTTTCAGGGTACTCACCTCTCCCTGCATGAGCTCCATCCACTTTGCATATTCTTCGAGTGTTTTTCGCAGCGATTCATTTTCTGCGCTCAGTTCCTGGATCGCTTTGACCATCGGTACGGTAAACGTGGAGTAACTCAATGAATAGAGGTCCCTTTCATGCTCTGGGTGATTGACGCCGTTGAATGCATATCCGATGGATTGTGCTGCGGCTTCCACTTCCTGTGCGATAAAACCGGAGCGGGTTTTCGATGATGATTTTTGTCTTGCCTCTACAATAAAGGGTTCGGGAGCGGTATAGGTCCAGGAGCCTCGTTCATCGCGCATATAATCCTCCTGCAGATGTTCGGCCAGGGACTGGGTGTTGACATGATAAGTGACGGGGCGTAATAACCGGATAAAATCAAGGCCTGGTACATTTTCCGCAACGTCCGTTTTATAGCGTCCATCGGACAGATCCGACCAGGGTTCATATCCTCCGATCTGCCCGATCGAAGAATGGCCTACCGTGATGCGGTTGGTGGCCAGCACATTGGAATTATATCCGATGGCGGTGCAGGTATTGAAACTTCCGCCTGTGGCATCTACGTCCGCATTAAATCCAAGTGCGGAATTATACTCCCCTCCTACTACACTCGCCAGTCCTAATCTGCCGATCGCGGAATTAAAATCTCCGGTGGTCACGAGCTCCATCGTACGAGAGCCTATCGCGGTATTGGAGTGTCCGCTGATGGCATTCAGGAGTGCTTGACGGCCGACGGCGGTGTTTTGATTACCAACCTCGCTCTTAACCATGGCAGAAT
>CAZYHJ010000005.1:3859-6249 GCA_964646645.1 uncultured Saprospiraceae bacterium
TGACGGCCGACGGCGGTGTTTTGATTACCAACCTCGCTCTTAACCATGGCAGAATCACCAATCGCGACATTGAAATTTCCTGATACATTTGAATAAAACACACTGCTTCCAAGCACCGCATTATTCGTGCCGTCAGTATTATTCCGCATAGCGTTAATCCCAATCGCAACATTATACTGCCCTCCAGTATTATTCCTCAAAGCATATGGTCCAATGGCCAGATTGTAGTCACTTGTTGTGTTAAGATACAATGCCTCATACCCAATTCCAATATTAAGTGATCCACTCGTATTACTTGTTAACGAATTATGCCCAAGAGCACAGTTTATGGTTCCGGTTGTATTATCAAGCAATGCATTTGCTCCTGCTGCAACATTGTAAGACCCAACTGAATTCTTGCGCAAAGAATTAAATCCAAGAGCGACGTTATAAAGACCAGAAACATTCTCAAAGAGCGACCACTTTCCTATAGCGACATTTGCTATCCCGTTATCATTATTCATCAGCGCGTAATTTCCGATGGCAACATTTTCTATACCCCCTGCATTACTTAACAGTGAATTATATCCTATTGCCGTATTATCATGCCCACTCGAAGAAAACAGGCTTTTTGTTCCAATTCCAATGCTGCGATCTGAAATGGCCGTTTGCATAGAAGAATCTCCAATAGCAATGCTTCCATTACTCTCCCTGACTCCATAACGGCTACCCAGTGACGTGATCCATTGATCGCCATTATACTGTACTAATTGTGATAAATTAATATCATAAGCAAGCAATCCCTTATTAGGAGAGGGAATTTGTGCAATACTTGACGAACCCATTCTTGGGATTAAAAAACCCTTTGAAAGGGATTTAAGTTCCAATATTGCAGTTGTATCCGGTGTCTCGGTCCCTATACCGATATACTTTGCATTTTGTGAATGCATAGCATGTCCGTTTCGCTTCCACTGTCCATCTTCCACTTCCGCAATTCCACCATGAGGAATGCCCTGCGTATAGGTTGGAGCTAAGACCGGAGGTTTATATTGCCATACATCATCAGCACCGGTGCCATCCGCCTGCTGCCCTTTAGCGATGTATCCGCGATTTCCAACCGCAAAGGCCGCAGCTCCTTTACGAGGAGTACCACCAAAATCCGGTATTTCACTCCAGCTATCCGTTAAGGGTGAATAGGCCCACACTTTATTGGTATAGGTGGTAGTACTGACTTGTCCATTGGCCACATACCCCTTGCCATCAAAAACAAAACTACCTGCACCACGCCGGCCTCCGTCTGTAAACGCCGCAATGGTCGTCCAGCTATCCGTGGATGGATTGTACTTGTAATAATCCGTGAGGTAATTGGGCAACATATATCCCGAGCCCACATAACCAAAGGAGTCAATCGCAAAACCGACAGCCTCACTGCGGGTCACGCCCGGAAGACTCGCTTTGCCTGACCAACTATTAGCGCCCGGATCATACGCCCAGAAATCATTGAACGTAGAGGAGCCATTGAATCCTGTGCCCACATAGGCGATTCCATCAATCACAAAACTGGCTGTCGCCCTCCTGGCCGCACCGCCAAAGTTGGCTTTTTGGGTCCAGGTATCTGTAGCAGGATTATATTCATAAAAATCCAGTTTGTACATGCTGGAATGAAATCCCAGCCCTACATATCCTTTGTCGCCAATACTAAACCCGGTGGCATATGTTCTGGGACCGCCGGGAACACTTGCCTTTTGGGTCCATACATTGGTCTCCGTATTGTATTCCCAAAAGTCATCGTAATTGGTTGAACCGGAAGATCCTGTTCCCACATACACCTTAGTACCAATGCTAAAGCTGACAACATTGTATCGGTCTTCCGGACCATTAGCATTTTTATAGACCCACACATTGGTTCCGATGGAGTCTGCGACACCCGTCTGACGCCAACCGCAGTTTTTTATCCAGTTGGCACCATCATATACGTCGAGGCAATAGTCATCAAGATTAAAAATCTGAAGACCAATAGAGGGTCCCTGTATCGAATCACGCTGGGTGGTTGTGAGCCGAGGCATTAAAAATCCCCTTTCTGTGCTATTCAGTTCCAGCAACGCAGAAGTGTCCGGTGATACCGTACCAATGCCGACCTGACCTGCTAGTTCATACCGGAAACTCCATAAAACGAGCATGATCAGGATGGCTGGTTTTACCGGGGAATTTGGGCTGCGCATACGATTGGGTTTCATCTTCCCAAAAGTATCTGATATCATATGTTCAATTTGTCCAAAACAGTGAATCACTGATTTGGACTAGTCAGTGTCGGAGAATCAGCAGCCGATGACTGGGAAAGGGGCAATTGGCAATTGGCAATTGGCAATTGGCAAAAATTATCGTAGAGACGCGATTCATCGCGTCTGAAC
>CAZYHJ010000005.1:6349-78419 GCA_964646645.1 uncultured Saprospiraceae bacterium
TCGTAGAGACGCGATTCATCGCGTCTGAACGGGGGTATTAAAGACAATGGGCAATTGGCAATTGGCAAAAATTATCGTAGAGACGCGATTCATCGCGTCTGAACGGGGGTATTAAAGACAATAGGCAATTGGCAATTGGCAATTGGCAAAAATTATCGTAGAGACGCGATTCATCGCGTCTGAACGGGGGTATTAAAGACAATGGGCAATGGGCAATGGGCAATGGGCAAAAATTATCGTAGAGACGCGATTCATCGCGTCTGAACGGGATTGCAATTTGCAATGGGCAATGGGCAATGGGCAAATCGTACGTAGAGACGCAATGCATTGCGTCTCTACGTACGATTTGATTATTTCAGGACCTCAAATCGTCCTGTAAATATTTGGTCTGACGTCATAAGGCGGACAACATAATATCCGGCATCCATTTGGCTGGTGGCGATTTTCACTTCTGGTCCGGTTACGTTCTTTGCATCATATACGATGCGGCCCTGGGCATCAAAAACCTGAACGTTTGCGGAGGAGACATTGGTTGGAAATAAAACTGTGGCTTCTATTGATGATGGATTAGGGTTGATTTGAAGTGCAACCTTGGAAATGTCAGGACCTACAGCAGAGGTGAAATCCGGATCAAACCGGGTGCCGCTATTATAAATTTCCTTCGTGGTCGGATCAGAAAGCCAGGCGATCACATAGGTCTGATCGGCATTCCACTCGCCATCCACGGTGTAGTCATAGGTCAGAGAGGCATTGCCGCTGCTCATATCCACATCATCTCCGGTAGCACTGGTCAGAAAACGTCTGAATACATTATGATGTACTGTCTCTCCATTGGGAGCATTGTATTGAATCTCCTTTTCAACGATCACGGCAAAAAGGCGGCCGGTGGTCAGCGAACCTCCAACAACGTCCTCAAGATTGATAGACACTGTGCGATTGGTGCCCGTAGTTTCTTCCACATCTACATACAACCATGACGTACCACCGGTGATATTTTCCAATACCATATTGGTGATGCCGGAAGAACTCTTAAAATCAATGCCATTGATGGCTACCGTCGGGGACCCAAAGATGTTTCCGGAGTAGTGGTTAAACCTCGTCGTATTCTGGGTGATATTGTCCTGATAGAATACACAACTGCTGTAAGGTTTGCCGGGATAGAAACTGATAAGGTGATACTCTCCTTCGAAATTAGTCAGGCGATTAAAAAGACCTGGATTCTGAGACCCGCAGATGGGACAGGGTGTATTGGTAAATAATTCAAGTGTCGCGTAGCGGACAGGAAAAGTCTGTGCGTGTGAAGGAGCCGGCTGTAACAATACGATCAATCCGAATCCGATAATGCTCAATATGAATTTAAAATAATACATTACTTATTCTGGTTTAATGTTCAATCCGAAGTCAATGATAACAGAAAACAGACAATTATGTTCCGATATTAATAAAAAAACAACTCCTGAGATTTTACTCACCTATTTGGATCGTCATACGAGGTGAATTTCCAGTCAGCTTCTGCTGATGAATTGCCTATGCTATGTGTAAATCAGAACTCATTCATCTTTTATCTATTGCTTTACAAATGGGTAATGGTATGACGTACCCCAATACGTAAACTTAAGAATGTAAGCCCCTGGCACCAGGGAACTAATGTTCAAATGACGCTGAATTCCAATAGTTCCTTGCGCAGCCAATACGGAATGGATATCAAATATTTGATAAGGAATCTGCCCATATATAGCCTGTTCCATATCAAACATTAAAAAATCATGGGCAGGGTTAGGACCTATCCTGATCGCTGAGACTTCTTCTTTAATTCCGGTGTTCATTTCAATGGCAAATGAGTGTACTGACTGACACCCCCTGCTGTCCGTTACAAGCAACTGATAATCACCAGGCATGAGTTGTTCTATCGTCAGGTGGTCTTTGATTTCAACGCCTTCCCCGGTCCAAAGGACAGTATATGGAGGCCAACCACCATTAATGGTGACCTCCGCACTTCCACCATTACTTCCAACTGCATTCTCCGACGTCAGGGTGACATCCAAAAATCCTTGTGGAGGGAGCAGATTAATTTGCATGACCACCGCGCTGTCGCGGACATCTGTCACGGTCACCTCATAATGCCCGGGGGGAACATCATCCCGATGATAATAGTCCGAAACATATCCGTCAGACCAAGCGTATGAAATCGGAGGTATAGCCCCGTACACATCCAGGCGAACAGAACCCAAATCATTCTGACAGTATACGAAGGTATCAATCTCATACCTTGGGATAATGGGCATAGGTACAAAATCATTTGTTGTCTTGACATAAGAAATAAAGACGGTACCTGGATAATAGAGCCAATCAGAAGACATTGTTTCTGGATTCCCATACTTCACACGATAATCATGAATATAGAATAGTTCCTGAAATCCAATCCCAGGTCCTATGCTGGAGATGGGTTCCCCGTCCTCGTCAAATGCGATGGAATGTGAAGAGGATCCCAACTGGTGGCGATAGACATCCTCATTCGTATCATCAATCCAGTATAAAAATGCAGGAGATGGTTGGACGCCAAGTGCTTTTGGTTTTGTGCCAATAGGCGTTGGAATCGTATTTACGATGGGGGCGAATAAGGCATATGTCTTGATCGACTCTGACAACTGGTCAACGAAGCAAAGCAGGAATCGGTTGTAATCGATATCCATACTTATCGCGTACACATTATCCACGATGCGCCGAGTGATATTTCTCCGCAAGTCTTTTACATAGATACATTGCTCAAAATAATCTGACCAATACAATTTTTGGCTATATTGATCGTAAGCGATACGGGTAGCGCCAGGTACACTATCCACGATGATCTCTATATTATAACCATTCCTGTCCGTTCTGACGATCTGATCTGTAAAATCATTAATAATAAAAAGTTTGTCATCCGCCAGCGATACCTGAAAATCCTTAATCCATTTCCATGTTTCTCCTTCAATAATCGTAGTATCACCTTCACCAAATAATCCAGCGCTGTGAATCTCATCCATATTTTGGTCTAACCAGAACAACCGGTTGGTACCCGGATCAACAAATACTCCGGAAATATTACCATCAGAATGGATCACTGTTGTTTTATTCCCTCCATCAAGGCCCGCCATGGTCACAGTTCCATTCTCCCAGTCTGTCCAGTACAATCGGTGATGCATCTCATCAATGGAGAGTCCGTCAGGCAGACCTGTAACAGTTGCAAGTATCTCTACATTTGTTCCTGAATCTGTCATTCGCTTAATAGCGCGTTGGGTGTGTGAGGTATAATACACAAGCTTACTTTGCGGATCATATTCGAGCGCTTTGATTCCGGGCTCGCTCAGGACGAGTGTAAGGTCGTTGCCATTTTCTCTGACACTGAATATTCCTTCTTTCCCCGAAACAAATAACCGTTGATGCATAGGGTCAGCTACCACATCGACTGGATTCTCGATTCCATTGACGAGAACGGAAGAATAATCAAGCACTATATCATACTTCATAACTTCATCATCGAGATTCTCCACCCAATAGATAATATTGGACTGGGTATCCAGCTCAATCCCACGTACATGACTTACTCCCTGGATCGGATCATCTATTTCAGTACCATCCGGTCTGCACTTATATATCCTGTCAGTAGTCCAGGCGGTCCAATACACCCAATTCCCCACCGGATCATACACCACATCATGGGGAAAAAATATATCGCTGAAACAGGCAAAAGAATATTCCTCTTCAATCACATCATACCTGACCACGCCTGCGCCAGCATCCAAAAAGCAAACCTCTTTAGTTTGCCCCATCGATATACAAGGCATCATAGCAATGCACGCCAATAGAATTACTTTCATTTTCATGGTTACAATATACTAAATGTTAAAGTATAACAAATTTTACGATCCCTACTGTACTTTCATCCCTCCTCCTTCCTGATTCACCATTTCCATCCCTGGTTTTATCCTCTTTGAAATACTTCATAACTTATGAACATAATAAACGATTTTAATACATGAAAAGGGTTGACTTCGAAATACCAGTCTTAAAAAAGTACTAATTGGCATACAACCGCATTTAAAAACTTTCCATCAAAACCATTAAACTTGCGGCCGCATTGAAGCAACCTCATTGTATCCTTTTTCTACTATCAACAGCTGCCTCATGGAACACTTCCCTTTTTACCTTTTGATGGTACTGGCCATAGTGCTCCTGGTCATGCTGGCCAACCGAATACGTGTAGCCTATCCGATCCTGCTGGTGGTGGCCGGATTGATGATCAGTTTTATTCCAAGTATCCCTTCCGTACACATGCACCCTGAATTGATCTTTGTTATTTTCCTGCCCCCCTTGTTGTATGAAGCGGCCTGGAACATTTCATGGAAAGAGCTATGGCATTGGAGACGCATTATTGGGAGTTTTGCTTTTGTAGTGGTTTTCATCACCGCCTTCTCCGTGGCGCTTGTGGCTAATGCGCTGATTCCAGGATTTACGTTGGCGTTAGGATTTTTACTTGGAGGAATCGTGTCTCCTCCCGACGCAGTGAGTACCGGTGCTGTGATGAAGTTTGTCCGGCTGCCACGGACGATAAGTTCAATTCTGGAAGGTGAAAGCCTGCTCAACGATGCATCCTCGCTGATCATTTTCAGGTTTGCCCTCATCGCTGTAGGGACAGGTCAATTTATCTGGTCTACAGCAGCGCTGAGTTTCGTGTGGATGGTTATTGGAGGGATTGGAATTGGGTTATTGGTAGGCATATTCTTTATCAAACTTCACAGATACTTACCGACAGATGCGACGATGGACCTGGTGCTGACGTTAATTACACCCTATGTGATGTACCTGGCAGCAGAACAAGCGCATAGTTCAGGGGTATTGGCGGTTGTAAGTGGTGGGCTATTACTTTCGGACAGACAGCATTACTTTTTAACCGGGAGTTCGCGGCTTAAAGGGTATAATGTTTGGGAAAGCCTTGTCTTTGTATTAAATGGTTTGATCTTTTTAATGATTGGTTTGTCTCTTCCTGATATTACTGCTGGCCTGGAAGGCGTGAGTTTACGCATGGCGATTGGCTATGGCCTGATTATTTCCCTGGTCTTGATCGTTGGGCGCATTCTAATCGCCTATGGAGCTGTTTTATTTACCATGTTCGCCAGACACTTTATCACGGTGGCCTCAACACAAAATCCAGGCTGGCGTCCACCTTTTGTGCTTGGTTGGGCAGGTATGCGCGGGGTAGTATCACTGGCCGCAGCTTTGTCTATACCGGTATATCTGAGTGATGGCAGTCCATTTCCACATCGAAATCTCATTCTCTTTATCACCTTTATGGTGATCCTGACAACTCTTCTGGTGCAAGGGCTAACCTTACCATTATTGATCCGCAAATTAAAATTGAATGGCCTTTCAAACCAGGTAAAGGAAGAAGAATGGCATGATACCGTCCGAAAAGGATTGGCAAACGAAGGCATTGATGCCCTGGAAAAACAGTATGGTCAACAGCTACGCGTAAGCCTTTTCCTGCAACAAGTGGCAGACAAATGGAAAGGAAAACTGGAGGACAATCCAGAAGCAACATGTACTCCGGAGGTGAAAGCAATCTACCGTGAAGTGCTTAACCGCCAACGGAAATGGTTGCTGCAACTCAACAGAGATGACGCACGACTGGATGAACAAATCATTCGCCGGCATTTACATCTTATCGATATTGAGGAAGAGCGGATAAAGTATATGTGATTACGTAGGAAGAATTACGAATTAAAAATTACGGATTACGATTATGAAATAGCGAATAAGAAATTGAGAAATGGTTTCTAGTATGCAACCCCATTTCAGTTTGGAATTGTAAAAGCAAAACTGCGGCTCTGCGGCTCTGCGCGCCATTCATTCTGTCTTAATCACGGATGCTCTGTCTTGATACTGTAACAGCAAAACTGCGTCGTTGCGTCGTTGCGCGCTATTCATTTTGTCTCAATCACGGATGGGAGAATGACGAATACCGAATAACGAACAAGGAATAGAGAAGTGGATTTTGTCTTGTAATACATCTTCTGTCTGAATCACGGATTACACAGATTTAATGATTTCACGGATTTTCTGTCTGGATACTGTAACAGCAAAACTGCGTCGTTGCGTCGTTGCGCGCTATTCCTTTTGTCTGAATCAGATTGGAGGAATTACGAATTAGAAATTACGAATTACGAAAAGATAAGCGGTTATTGGTAAATGATTCCTCTTTTGCGAATCAGAGTTTCACAATGCGAAATGAAGCGGGCATTACACCTTCACCTTGCAGATGGATAAGATAAACGCCAGGCTTGTAATCCGCCATTGGAAATGTGATGGTACCCTTTGTCTGAGTGAATGTGCGTGTCAGGATTTTTCCATGAATATCCATCAAGGTGATGATGTATTTTTCAACATCTTCAACGCCGACCAGGTAACAAACATCGTTGACGGGATTCGGGAAAACCCTGATGGCACCGACAGTGCCGGGATCTTCGCTTGAAGTTATTTCCACAATGATACAATCTGAAGTGTCCTTACAAATTCCATTACTGGAAACGACAGCATAGCTTCCTGAAGAAGTAACTTGTATAAAGTCACCTGTTTCACCAGGGATCGGCTCGAACGTGTCATCACAATTTACCCATTGAAATGATTCTGCATCTTGCGTCACCGCGAGAATCTGATCCGCCAGTTGTTCAATCTCAGCAACTGGCACTTCGAATGAAACGATCTCATGCGTATCCCGAAGTGTACAGCCGGCATATTCCTTTTCGTACAACAAGGTGATGTTCCCTTCATCCAATGCAGTGACCATACTACTATCCAGCATGGCTGGACCATCCACTACACTGTATGTTCCTCCCGCAGGGAAGCCCTCCAACATGGTAGCCTGACCGATACATAGGGAATCCTCATCGCTCCGCAGGAGTGAATTGGGGGCAGGTCTGACGATGATATATTGCGTTACTTCAGAAGTGCAAAACTCAAGATCGATTTTGTAGGCAATCGTTATCTCCGTTCCGCCGGTTACGGTCAGCACATTATTCTGAATCACGCCTGATCCGCTCACGATCTCAAAATGACCACCAGCCGGTTGGGCCGTGAGCAACCTGCTCTCATTTCTGCACATAGGTGCATCATCATTCGTGATCTGCATTCTTTCTGCATTAGCACATCCTTCAGACTGCAACAATGCTGCACGCGGATTGACCAGCATGGTGTTGCGCATGCGGGTACGCTGGTCAGGCGTAAATTTTCCATCTTCCTGTGCGGGGAAACAATAACTCATCCAGTTGTGACGGCTATTGAGCCATTCCCCTTCGTTGGAACAAGGATTATTATTTCCGCAGGAGTTAGTGCGGTGTGGCGGAGTATCGCAGATTTCATCACCGTCTTCGAGGCAGTCATTATCCGGTGGGCAGGAATTGCCTTCATCCCCGGAGAATGTATGCTTCAGATTGAGTCCGTGACCGAGCTCGTGCGCCAGGGTTGAATTTTCGTAACGCATCGAAGCGATATCGATGACCGTGCCATCGTATTCATTGCCATTAGGATAATAGGCATAACCGGCTATGCTGCCACAGATATCATGCACCACCCAGATGTTGTAGTAGTCCCAGGTGGGCCACTTGCTGAGATCTTTTACCAATACTTCATCCACACCACATGTGCCATCCCAGGTTACCCCACCCTCTCTATATCCAGGAATGACCGAGCCGTCCGCGCGAAGTATGCCGGATGTAGGACAACCATTAGGATCGATGGTGGCCAGGCAGAAATTGATTTCGATGTCGGTCCCTGCGCCATTTGCATTGGCGTAACGTTCATTGAGGCCGACGATGGCATCGAGAATTTGTTGATCAGAGATATTGGTTTGCTGGCCTACTTGTTCGCCGAGATGAATGACATGCACCACGATGGGAATGGTGTATACCGGAGGTGATTGACGTGACTCAGGTGTGGGAGCATACTTGAGGGAATCAAGAATTGCCTTTTGTCTTTGAAAGGCGGATTTGTATTCCGGATTGGATTGCATCAGCCAGGCGTGGTGGGCGTCGGTGCCGCAAGAAAAGCTATCATCTGAGGTTTGGGCCTGAACATTTAAACTTAATACACTGATGATCAGGCAAATAATAAAATAAAACTTCGACATGAAATACCGGTTTCTAAACGAAGGGGCAAAGATAAGGGAATAGGAATCAGCGGAATGACTTGGTTGATACAAAGCACCGGATTGGGACACTCCAAATGCAAGATCAAAATTTATAACCCTAACTATGGATGAGCCTCAACTCAGCTAGTTCTTTACCGATCTGTTGTATCCCATTCATGATTTTCGCACTCTGCTGGGCTGACGGTTTTTTACGACCCTGGACATACTGAGACAACAGCGTAGGATTCATTCCGATCTTTTCAGCGAGATAGCGTGCGTTGAGTACCCTGTAATATTGGAAGAATTGTTGGAGATCAAATTGTAGCGCAATATTGGATGAGGATATTTCATAGCCTTCATCTTCAAAATAAAAAGTTAGCACTTCAAGAATGTTCTTTTGTAATTCTATTATTGTACTACCTGTGGTCCCGATCGGATACTCTGGTGGATAAGCAGAGAAACCCGTTTTTGTTTTTTCCACGATGACCGTGATCTTCTTTTTTAAAGGTTTGAGTGCCATTTTTATGGTAGTTATTTCAATCCTGCAGATTTTAAAATGTTGTGCTCGGTACCTGTAGCCACTTCTTTACTTCCATGATTAGGCACCCAGACAACTCCCCTCTTTATAGGGTGCTTCATTTTAATATGCGACCCTCGTTGAGATACCTTAAACCAACCATCCTGTTGAAGGATACGAATCAATTGCGAAGACTTCATGCTGTCTCAGATTTGATTTCATCTCCTGCCCCTTAGGATTTGAAGGTTAACTAACATGGCAAAGGTAAACAATTATTTACCAATTTTTTTATAGCCAGGTAAATTATTATTGACTTTCATACTCCCTGTGCCCTCTCAAAATTTTTACGAACTTCGCAGGAAAGGCTAACCCCTATTTGAAACCATTTCCAATAATTTGAATATCAACACTATAGATGGCCATTAAGAAATCCGAACTCTATTCTTCCCTGTGGAAAAGTTGCGACGAACTACGCGGCGGTATGGATGCCAGCGAATACAAAGACTATGTACTCCTGATGCTTTTTATCAAATACATCAGTGATAAGTACGCCGGGGTGCCTTTTGCGGCTATTAAGGTCCCCAAGGGTTCAAGTTTTTCAGACATGGTAGCCCTGAAAGGAAAGTCAACCCTGGGAGATGATATCAATAAAAAGATCATCGCACCGATCGAAGCCGCCAATCCTTCATTAGGCTCCATCAAAGTTGACTTTGACAACCCGGAAAAACTTGGTACAGGAAAAGAAAAGGTAGAACGGCTCACCAACCTGATCAGCATTTTTGAAAGGCTCAACTTTGGCAAAAACAAAGCGGAAGGGGATGATCTCCTTGGTGACGCCTATGAGTATCTCATGCGCAACTTTGCCACAGAAAGCGGCAAGAGCAAAGGACAATTTTATACTCCGGCGGAAGTGAGCCGCATTATGGCCAAGATCATCGGCATCAATGCCTCCAATACAAGTGCCAATACGACGATCTATGACCCCACCTGCGGATCCGGTTCGTTGCTGCTCAAAGTCGCGGATGAAGCCGAAAAGAAAATCACCATTTATGGCCAGGAAAAAGAAAGTGCTACGGCAGGTCTGGCCAGAATGAATATGGTCCTGCATGACTGTCCAACCGCAACAATTAAATGCACCGGTAACAGCACCCTGAGTGACCCACAGTTTAAAGAAGAAAACGGCAGTCTCAAACAATTTGATTTTGTCGTGGCTAATCCACCCTTTTCTTCTAAAAACTGGAGCAATGGCCTCAATGTATCAGAGGAAAATGCGGATGAATATGGCCGCTTCAAAGGATTTGGTATTCCTCCGGCAAAAAATGGAGACTATGCTTTTCTGCTCCATATGATCCGGTCATTGAAAAGCAAAGGAAAAGCGGCAGTGATCCTTCCGCATGGGGTATTGTTCCGGGGCAATGCTGAAGCAGAGATACGGAAAAACCTCATTCTCAAAGGATATCTCAAAGGGATCATTGGACTGCCTGCCAACTTGTTTTACGGTACCGGCATACCCGCTTGTCTTATCATCATCGATAAAGAGAATGCCGGCAACCGCAAAGCCATCTTCATGATGGATGCCAGTAAAGGATTTACTAAGGATGGAGCCAAAAACCGTCTCAGGGATCAGGATATCCATAAGATCGTGGATGTCTTTAACAAACAAATTGAACTGCCAAAATACAGCCGAATCGTTCCGATCAGTGAGATCGAAGAGAAAGAATACAATCTAAACATACCCCGCTACATTGACAGCCAGGACGCCGAAGATATCCAGGACATTTCAGCCCATCTCCAGGGCGGCATCCCTAACGCTGACCTTGACGCGCTCTCCGCATATTGGGATGTATACCCCAGCATGCGAAAAGCCCTCTTTAAGGCCAATGCCCGAAAAGGATATAGCGACCTTCGGATCGACAAGGCAGAAATCAAGAGCACCATCTTTGGCCATGCTGAATTTGAATCCTATAGCACTGAAGTTTTCAGTGTTTTCGAACGGTGGAAAAGGAAAACAACCCGATCGCTGAAAGAAATGGAGCCAGGTGTAAAACCCAAACAAATCATCCACCTGATTTCAGAGGATTTATTGGCTACCTTTTCTAAACTGCAACTGATCGACAAGTACGATGTGTATCAGCACCTCATGACGTATTGGAATGAAATCATGCAGGATGACTGCTATCTGATCAGTGATATTGGCTGGAAGGCAGAACTCTCGGTCGTAAAAAAGACCCGGAAAGAAGAGGTATGGGACTGTGTGCTCATTCCCAAATCCCTGGTCATCAACAGATATTTTCAAAAAGAAAAGGAAACTATCCAGTTGCTTGAAAATGAAATCAACCTTATTGAAAGTCAGTTAGCAGAAATGGAAGAAGAGCACGGTGGAGAAGATGGCCTGATGTACGAATGCTATAATGACAAGGACAAAATCACCCTGGTCGCTGTCAAGGCCAGACTAAAAAATATCAAGGGCAGCAAGGAAGATAAAGAAGAACAAGAAGTACTCGAAGCCTATCTCGGACTTGCCGAACAAAAAACAGAAACACAAATAGACCTCAATAAACTGGAAGCTGCTCTGGAAGAAAAGACGCTGGCGAAATACCGGAAGCTGACCACTGAAGAGATCAAAACATTAGTTGTCGAAGATAAATGGATGCAGTCGCTGGACAACACGCTTCACACCGAAATGCAGCGAATCAGCCAGGCGTTAACGCAAAGAGTAAAGGAATTGACAGAGCGATATGAGACTCCGCTACACCACCACTTACAAATAGTGAAAAAACTGGAAACAAAGGTGCATAAGCACCTGGAAATGATGGGCTTAGAGTGGAAGCCCCTATAAAAACGAAACCCGCTAGTTTGAATTTCTTCAGGGACTAACGGGAATAAGATGAAACAAAGATAAGGCAGGAATTTGAAAATTGCAATAAATAATCGTAACGGTTGAAATATAGCGACTTCGAAAACATTTTAACAAGTGCCCGTCTCAACCGGTATCGACTGGCTTGCGGAGGCAATACCCGTAAGGCAATGACTCTTTATCGAAAAAATCTACAACTCACCCAGGAGTTGTTCACAGTTCTTAGTTGCTTTGAAGTAGCCTTGCGGAATGCAATAGATAACCAAGCTGTACCTGCTTTAGGGGCTGATTGGCTCCGAGACGCTGCATCGCCAGGGGGCATTTTCGACAATGCAAGATGTCGGTTTTCACGTGTGAATATCAACGATGCAATAGCCAAACTGCCCATATACAGCCATCACAAGTTGGTTGCCGAACTAGGCTTTGGGTTCTGGAGGTACATGTTTGCACAACACCAATTCCATGCCACAGGACGGATTATGCTGAGGGTATTCCCTTCAAAACCAATTTCTACTCCGGCAATACAGTATAACCATACTTATGTCTTTAATCAGTTAGCCAATTTAAACGAAATCAGAAACCGAATGGCTCATCACGAGCCCATTTGCTTTTTACCACAGCAACCCATAGCAGATACATCCTATGCACGTCATCATTACAACCTGATTTTACAATTCTTTCAATGGATGCAGATTGATGAAGCTTCTTTGCTTTATGGCTTAGACCATATTAATGCAGTTTGTAATGAAATAGATAACTTATGAAAAAGCCAAAGGAGCAATACAAGCAAACTGAATTTGGGAAAATTCCGGTGGATTGGGATTTAAACCATCTTGGAGAACTGGGAAAGTTCTCAAAAGGCTCTGGTGTCAAAAAAGATGAAACTACAAGCGGAGACTTACCATGTATACGGTACGGTGAACTATACACAAAGCATGGGGAAGTCATAAGGCAATTCTACTCCTTTATTTCAAGAGAGGTTTCATCATCTGCTAAAAGATTGAAAACCGGTGACATTCTTTTTGCTGGTTCTGGGGAAACCAAAGCAGACATTGGAAAAACAGCAGCCTTCATTGATAACATAGAGGCTTATGCCGGAGGCGATATAGTTATTTTCTCTCCAAACACAACTGACTCAAAATACTTAGGATATCTGCTTAATGCAGACTTTGTCCAAAGCCAAAAAGCCAGCAAGGGGCAAGGTGATGCTGTTGTCCATATTAGTGCATCTCAAATAGCTACTATAAAAATCCCTCTCCCTCCCACCCTCGCCGAACAAAAAGCCATCGCCACCGTCCTCAGCGACACCGATGACCTCATCCGCAGCCTGGAACAACTCATCGAAAAGAAAAAAGCTATCAAGCAGGGGGTGATGCAGGAGCTTTTAAGGCCGAAGAAAGGGTGGGTGGTGAGAAAGTTGGGGGATGTCGCAGAAATAACGATGGGACAATCACCTTCTTCTAGCAACTATAACACAGAAGGCAAAGGCCTTCCCCTCATTCAAGGTAATGCAGATATAAATGAAAGAAAAACAATCATACGAACTTACACATCGATTACGACTAAACTTGGCAAGAAAGGTGATATCATTATGTCGGTTAGGGCTCCGGTTGGAGAAATTGCAAAGACAGATTTTAATTGCTGTTTAGGAAGAGGCGTATGTTCAATAAGATATAAAAATGACTTTTTATATTATTGCTTAATTAATTTAGAAAACTCTTGGTTTCAGTTCTCCTCTGGCTCCACCTTCGATAGTGTGAACTCAGCACAAGTAAAAAATCTTGCCATAAACCTCCCAGGAACAGAGAATGAAGAATTAGAAACAGCTGGGATTTTAAGTGATTCAGATGACAATATAAATGAACTATGTAGAACACTTTGGAAATACAAACAAATAAAGAACGCCATGATGCAAAACCTTCTTACAGGAAAAACAAGATTAATCTAAAATGGACTCTGAAGTAATATCTACCCTTATCATTGGTGGCGCAGGCCTCATCATTACCATTATTATTGCCATTCAGAATCAATCACTTGCAAATCAGCAGATGACAAAGCAGCTATTCACCGAATTCAATGAACGGTATGGAAAGCTGAACGATTGCCTGGTTGAAATTCAAACGAATTGTCCAACCCTTGAAAGTTTCTGGACTCACAGCAAAAGCAATAGTTACAAAAAGAGTCTGCTTGATTATTTCAATCTATGCGCTGAGGAACATTATTGGTATAAAAAAGGAAGGATTGATGAAAAGATTTGGTTAAGCTGGCAGGCTGGTATGAACTATTGGTATGAAAATATTCCAATCATCAAATCACTTTGGGCGACTGAAAAAGCTAATGAAGGGTATAAGTCATATTACCTTGAGGACACTCAAGATTTTTTTATTGAAAATCAGAAAAGGTAATACTATACAATAGCATAGAATATTAAGGCAGCCACTTTAAAATTGAGTTTAGTAGAACAAGCCAAAAGTCAATAAAAATGAAAAGATACTTCAGACTCATGCTCGGCCCAAAAAGCATTCACGCGGATGAATGCTATGCCGGAAGTTTTGTGGGCGCCGGATTTCTTCGGGATATTAATCTGACCAACAAATTGCCCGAGGATTGGAAAGATTTCAATAAAGAGTTTATTCCGCATTGGTTAGCGATCAATCCCGGCAAATCAAAGGTGGCTGCCGGATTAGCTTGCGGCATGTTGTGGATGGTCAGTAAAGGTTATGCGCAGGGAGATGTGGTACTCTGCCCTACAGGGACCGGAGAGTATTATGTCGGTGAAATTGCTTCGTCCTACTATTACGTTCCCGGCGGCATCCTGCCACATCGCCGTAAGGTCACATGGTACCCCATCAAACTCGACCGTAGTGCCTTGAGCGACGGACTAAAAGCTTCCACCGGATCTACTGGCACTTCCAGCGAGATCACCAAATATGCTGATGAAATCGAATCCCTTTTAGGGGGGCATAAAGCTCCTGTGCTCATCAGTACAGATGAAACTGTTGAGGATCCCGCCGTCTTTGCCCTGGAAAGACACCTTGAGGATTTTTTAGTTAAAAACTGGACACAGACAGAACTTGGCAAACAGTATGATATCTTTGAAGAGGATGGAGAAAAGGTTGGACAACAGTATCTTACAGACACAGGTCCCATAGACATCCTGGCCATAAGCAAGGATCGTAAAACACTACTAGTGGTGGAATTGAAAAAAGGCCGTGTCAGTGACAATGTCGTCGGTCAGATCCAGCGGTACATGGGCTTTGTCAAAGAAGAACTTCTTGAACCCAACCAGCAAGTGAAAGGGGTCATCATCGGTCTTGAGGATGATATCCGGATCAAGAGAGCCCTTTCTGTCACTCACAATATTGAATTTTACAGGTATCAGGTCAGCTTCAAACTCTTCAAGAACTAAAGCCCTATGCACGTAGGCCAACCCGAAAGACTCACGCAAAACCGTATCGTAAAACTCTTTACGGAAACCCTTCAATACGAATATCTCGGCAACTGGGAAGAACGTACCCATAACAGCAATATCGAAGAAGACCTGCTCCGTCACTACCTCACTCAAAAAGCAGGCTACCCCACTGACCTTGTCAATCGTGCCATTTACAAACTCCAATCCGAAGCGACCAATAATGACCGCAACCTTTATGGGAACAATAAAGCGGTATATTCCCTATTGAGATATGGGGTTGAGGCCATCGCCAATGTAGCTGACCGCCATCAACGTGTCCATTTTATCAATTGGGAGGAGCCGGAGAAAAATCAATTTGCTATCGCAGAGGAGGTATCTCTGTCCGGTCATCATGACAAGCGACCGGACATCGTCATTTATATCAACGGGATCGCGATAGGCGTGCTGGAACTCAAACGGAGTACCATCTCCCTCAGCGAAGGCATCCGTCAAAACCTGACCAATCAACAACCTGAATTTATACAGTGGTTCTTTTCCACGATTCAATTTGTATTTGCCGGCAATGATTCCGAGGGCTTAAGGTATGGCAGTATCGGAACCCCGGAAAAGTATTTCCTGTCCTGGAAAGAAGACGTATCTGATAATAGCTTACTCCAACTCGACAAATACCTGCTCAAGCTTTGCCATAAATCCCGAATACTTGAGCTTATCCATGATTTTGTGATCTACGATGCGGGGGTTAAGAAATTACCAAGACACCATCAGTTTTTTGGCATTAAAGCCGCACAGGAACACATCCGTCGACGGGAAGGCGGGATCATCTGGCACACCCAGGGAAGCGGCAAGAGTATTGTCATGGTAGTTCTAGCGAAATGGATCCTGGAAAACAATCCAAATGCACGGGTCATCGTATTAACAGACCGTGACGAACTTGACAAACAGATCGAAGGCGTCTTTAATGACACAGGTGAAACGGTCAAACGCACGTCCAATGGAAGGGAGTTAATGGAGCAATTGGGTCAGCCAAGTCCAAGACTGGTATGCTCCCTTATCCATAAGTTCGGCAGACGCGATGTGGAAGATTTCGATCAATTCATTGAAGAATTGCGCAACAACCCTTTGCAAACTTATGGCGAACTCTTTATTTTTGTAGACGAATGCCATCGCACACAAAGCGGAAAACTCCACAAGGCCATGAAAGCGATGCTGCACAATGCAGTATTTATAGGCTTTACAGGCACCCCGCTACTTAAGTCGGATAAACAGACGAGCCTGGAGGTCTTTGGAAAATACATCCATACGTATAAGTTTAATGAAGCTGTGGCAGACAAAGTTGTACTGGATCTGATGTATGAGGCGAGAGACATAGACCAACGGCTATCTTCCCCTGACCGTATTGATGCATGGTTTGAAGCTAAAACCCGCGGACTCAATGATTTTCAAAAATCTGCACTCAAACAGAAATGGGGCACGATGCAGAAAGTACTCAGCTCCAGATCGCGGATGGAAAAAGTGGTGAGTGACATCACCCTCGACTTCAGCACTAAGCCCCGACTCAGTGATCACCATGGCAATGCCATTCTCGTAGCAGGCAGTATCTATGAGGCATGCAAATATTACGAATTGTTGCAGCAAACTGAATTTAAAAACAGATGCGCAATTGTTACCTCATACAACCCGAGTGTCCAGGACATCAACAAAGAAGATACCGGAGCCAATACGGAGACCGAAAAACAATTTATTTATAATACCTACGCCGACATCCTTAAAGATGTGGTTCCTGCTCCTCATAAATCTAAAACAGAGACGTATGAGGACAATGCTAAGGCATTGTTTAAAGATGAGCCCGCCAACATGCGGTTACTTATCGTAGTAGACAAATTGCTGACAGGCTTTGATGCCCCTCCCTGCACCTATCTGTATATTGACAAAAGCATGCAGGATCATGGGCTCTTCCAGGCGATCTGCAGAGTCAATCGGCTGGACGGCGAAGACAAAGATTTTGGGTATATCGTTGACTACAAAGACCTGTTTAAGAAAGTGGAAAATGCGGTGGCGGTCTATACCTCAGCACTGGATTATGATACATTCAGGAAGGAAGACTGTGACATTCTCCTGGAGGATCGGTTGATAAAACTCCGTGACAGATTAGACAGTGCCCTGGAAGCCCTTCATTTATTGTGTGAGCCAGTGTCCCCGCCAAAATCAAAACTGGACTTTCAGCATTATTTCTGTGGCAACCCTGAAATTGAGGAAGCACTCAAAGAAACTGAAGTCAGACGTGTGGCGCTGTACAAGGCTACAGTAGTCCTCATCCGGGCATACGCAAACATCGCTGACAACATGGATGGCGCGGGATATTCCACAAAGGAGCAGGAGGAAATAAAGGATTGGGTAAATTATTATCTGGCACTTCGTGAAGAGATCCGGATGGCCAGTGGTGAAACGCTGGACATGAAGGCCTATGAAGCGGATATGCGACATCTCATCGACAAATTTATTCAGGCGGAAGAAGCCAGAACGGTATCTACCTTGGGTGATTTGTCCCTAATTGAATTGATTGTCAATAGCGGTATAGCTGAGGCTATCAATCAGATGCCGCATGGCATACAGGGAGATAAGCAAGCCATAGCGGAGACTATAGAAAATAATGTCCGGTCGAAGATTATTCGGGATCACCTTCTTGACCCTGCTTTTTTTGAGGAGATGAGTGTGGTGCTTCATGAGATCATCCTTGAACGAAGAGCCAATGCCATCAGCTACGAAGAATACCTTAAGAAGGTGGCGGACCTGGCAGCCCGGGTACAAGCCGGTAATGCCCGATCCATTCCCGTCTCTATAAAATCTCCCGGACAAAAAGCATTGTACCACAATCTGGAAGCAAATGAGCAATTGACGCTGGTGCTGGACAAAGCTATTCATCAATCCAGTCAGGATGGATGGCGTGGAAATGGGCCAAAGGAGAACCTGATTAAAGCAGAGCTCTACAAAGTGTTGCGGGACGAAACACAAGTGGAGAAAATCTTTGAGATCATCCGGCACCATAAGGAATACTGATGGATCAGATCAAACTTGGTGATATGGTCATTGATGTCGAACTCAAGGATATCAAAAATGTCCATCTGAGTGTCTATCCACCGGATGGGCGGGTCAGGATAGCTGCACCGCAGCGGATGAAACTGGACACGATACGGATCTATGCCCTATCAAAACTGGACTGGATTAAAAAGCAACAAGATAAATTCAGAAATCAGGAGCGCGAAGCGCCAAGAGAATACCTCACTAAAGAAGGCCATTACTACCTGGGGGATCGTTACCTTCTAAAGGTCATTGAGCACAGTGGACCTCCAGCTGTTAACATTCAGCACAAGACCATTGAACTGTACGTTCGGCCAGGTACAGACCAGTCAAAGCGGCAGTCGATTCTGGATGAATGGTACAGGAATCGGATCAAAGAAATCGGATCGGGGCTTATCAGCCGCTGGGAGAAAAAGATGGATATTAAGGTCCGGGAATTTGCCATTAAGAAAATGAAAACCAAATGGGGCACATGCAACATTGAAGAAGGGCGAATCTGGCTTAATCTGGAACTGGCAAAAAAGCCTGTTACCTGCATTGAATATATCATCGTCCATGAGATGGTCCATCTCCTTGAACGTCATCATAATGAGCGCTTTATAGCCTACATGGACCGCTTTCTGCCTGCCTGGCGGGAAATCAAGCGGGAGCTGAACCGATTGCCGGTGAGTCATCGGGAGTGGGGGTATTGAGAACTTCAATTTAATGAACCCTTATGGGATTTTATCCCAACAGTGTTTTTTAAACCATACTGGAAACTTCTTGGAATTAATGACATCCCAGACCAACTCATCGCTTTGCCTCTCACAATGATTTACGAGTCTAAGTGCATCTTCACCTTCTTTGGAATTATCAAAAAAGAAGGCTTGATAGATATGAGGGAGAGTTTCGGAAACTAACTCTAAGGATCGGGTATACCTTGATCTGATTTTGTAAATTGGTACTGCGTGACCACCGGAAAGCACACGATTTTCTACGCGGAATACATTAATTTCCTCACTTTCTGTAGCCACATAGTATAGATAAATTTTGTAGCCTGCTTCCTTGGCCCGTGCCATAAATTCAACATTCGAGGGATGGGAAAATACGGTCTCAATAGAAAATCTTTTTTTGTTTATCATGAGGAGTTCCCGAAGGTATCGTGCAATGAGTTGAGCCACTTGATCAACTTTATCTTTTTCCTTCAGCTTAGTCTTCCCCTTTCGAATGCTCAGATTCTCTGTAATAAATTTCTCACTAAAGGTTGACTTTAACAGACCAGAACTAGTAGCAAAAGCACGAACCTCTCTAAGGGAGGCAGAAACAGAATAATCATTAAAATCAAAAGAATCAGCTGACAGGGCTCTGGCAATATCATCAGCGTTGATATAAATACCTACATCGACCGGATATCCATTCACAACCGTATTCCGGACCAAGTCCACAACTGCAGATTTCCCAGAACCATTTGGTCCAGCGAAAATCCTAAGCCTAAGTTCACTTTTCGGGGTACTCAAAAAAACTAGGATTCAATTAGCTTTAATCTTTCGATTGACCCATCTTGGTTTTTTCGCACAATCCATTTGCCTCGCGCTATAATGACATAACCCATTCTTTCCATAGCTTCTTTGGAAGCTTTGCGACCCGCCTCGGATGCCTTTCTAACCACAATTCTTTTTGTCAAATAAGCATAACCATCCGCAGTTACATGAGGTCGTTTCCTTGCCTTTTGATTTTTCATAGCCATAGATTCAAAGTAAAATTAAGGATTTTCCCATTGTCATAGAAGTAGAATTTTGAAAACCCTGAAAAAGGTAAATCTTCATTTTTTCTCCAAAATATACCAAATTTCACTTGGAAACCCAACAAAATACTTAAAACTTGTAGTGTCATACCATTGTGTTATCCTATCCCCTTCTTCACCTCCGGCACCACCTTCGTCGCATACAACTCAATAGACTTCATGACCTCTGTATGCGGCACGGTGCCAAGACTGGCATGCGCCATGAAACGCGTGAAACCAAATAATTCGTGTTCGAGTAAAATCTTGTCAATCACCTGTTGAACACTCCCCACCATCAGCGCGCCTTTGGGTGAACGGCTGTATTCAAACTGCTGTCGGGTCAATGGAGGCCATCCGCGCTCGCGGCCGATGCGACTCATGACCTCCGCGTAGTATGGAAAAAATAAATCCCCCACCACTTTGGAATCTTCCCCGATAAAGACATGATTGTTGATGCCCAGTTGAAGGTCATTGATATCTCGCCCGGATTTGATCCATGTATCCTTGTAGAGTTCAATGAATGGAACGAACTGCTCAGGAGTACCTCCGATGATCGCAAGAGTCAACGGGAGGCCCAATTTTGCTGCACGTACAGCAGATGCAGGCGTGCCGCCAACAGCCACCCAAACCGGTATCTGCTGTTGAAGCGCTCGTGGATAAACACCAAGATCATTCAATGCCGCTCTGTGCCTTCCTTTCCAGGTGATCTTTTCGCTTTCATTGATCTTGAGCAATAAGTCCAGTTTCTCACTGTACAATGTATCGTAATCGTTCAGGTCATACCCGAACAATGGAAAGGATTCAATAAACGAACCACGCCCGGCCATGATTTCCGCGCGACCTCCGGACAACAAATCCACCGTAGCAAAATCCTGATACACTCTGACGGGATCTTCCGAGCTTAACACCGTCACCGCACTGGTGAGCTTGATATTTTTTGTCACCGCCGCAGCTGCACCCAAAACCACTGGAGGAGCCGATACCGCATAATCGGGACGATGGTGTTCTCCGATCCCAAACACATCCAGGCCTAGTTCATCCGCGAGTTTGATCTCTTCGATCAATTCCTGCATACGTTGGTGTCCGGCCATACCTTTCTGGTCCTGTTGCACCAACGGCATGTCCGCAAAGGTCATGATGCCAAATTCGATTTTACGCATGGTAATGTTTGTCTAAAGATGGTCAATATAAACCATCAGCCAATTAACCTTCTCCACAAATAAAAGTTGTGGACGCCAGCTATCGTTGAGTATAGTGACGTTGAACAACTATTTCCTCTTCAGGGTCAACGACCAACTTGACCGGCGTGCTATTACGTAATTAATGCGTCACCACAAGTCTCCGGGTAGCTTTTGAAGATATTCCTTTGAGCGATAAAACATATACTGTCGCCGGCCATTCCGCGACGCTAAAGGTGGCTGCCTGCTGGCCGGAAGGGATCACAAATGCATCTACCATTTTTCCATCCATACCTTTTATCTCCACCTGAAGATCCTCCATGGACGGCTCAGTTAATTGAAGCGTAGTCCAACCATCGGACGGATTGGGTTGAAGCACTACAGCGAGGGGTTGAAGATGTTGCGCTGAACCGCTGATCAAGACAAAATATGTCTGCACACTTGAACACAATCCATCATTGATCGTCAGCGTGATCGTATATTCTCCTTCATCCGCATAGGTATGTACCGGATTTTGTTCGGCAGATGTATCGCCGTCGCCAAAATCCCAATGCCAGCTTGTAGCTCCTACAGATTGATCTGTAAAAAACAAGGTGGCATTGCCGTCATCGATAAAATCAAATTGACTTAATACCGGTGTAATGGTGACAGTGTCAGGGTTGGATAAGCACAAAGGTTCCAGACCTATTGTGTCCCCGATCTCCCAGTCATAGAGGTAGTAAAAGAAGCGGAATGGATTTGTACTTGCCGATGAACTGGTCATCGTCAAATAACCGGGTAGCGAATATGGGAAGGTTGCGTCAAAATTATTCCTGAACATTTGCGCGTTTTCTCCCAGGGCCGAACCTAAATAATAATCACCTGGACCAGGCACTTGCATGTTGAGTGTAATCCGGCTTTGACCGGCGGGTACAAACACATCAACGCTTTGCACCACGTTCTCTATAGCAGGAACACTTCCATCCTCGTTGACGCCTGTGGCGAGGGTAAACGTACGTGTAGCTCCTACAGCGGCATCTACCCATACGGTGAGAATATAAAAATCACGTTCAGCGATGAAGTTTGTGGCACCGAAATACGCGTTTCCATGATATCCTCCGTTTCCGAAGGATCCATCCTTCGGTCCGACTAAATAGGTGGAGTCGCCTACCTGGTGAAGGATGTAATACGTTTGTGTTGTTTGAACATCAGCAATATGCAGGGTATCGCCAACAAAAATGACTGCATCTGATGTATCTTTCCATATCGCTTTACCGGTGACGCCCGCTACAAGTGAGACTTCGTCTCCCGAACAAATCTTTTGATCTTCCACTGCCGGCGTTTCAGGCAGTTCTATGGATATGACTTTCTCTGTGGAATCCTTTCCTATCGTATTGGTGACAACAAGTTTAACGATGTATGTGCCACCGAGGGCATAGGTGTGTGTTGGATTCATTTCTGCCGATGTCTGCCCATCTCCAAAATCCCATTGCCATTCCTGCGGAATCTGATAACTGCTGTCGAAGAACGTGATCGTCTTTGAACAATACAGTATCGAATCAACAGTAAAGGCCGCTACCGGCGCTTCCACTGCTGTCTGACATGTCGTCGGCAGATCGAAGGCCTCCACCTGGTCTGTACGGCTTCCAGAAGATTTTTGGTCGGCACTGAACCCCAATCCTCTCCGTGCAAATACCTCCCATATCAAACATTGATGCGCACCATCATACAGTAAGCGATCAGCTGCAAGAATGGCATTTCTGCCATCCACCATACCTGGCCGGCATGACGTCATTTTTAAACCTTCAATGACAAGTTGCATCGCTATATTGTTTCCACCTGTGCCTGTGTACAGATCAGGATCGGGGGTGCCGCCATAGGCATCAACGAGCGCCCAGGTGAGATCCCAGAGCATCGTGGCAAAGATGAAACCAACACCATGCGGTTGTGAGATGTTTGCGACATCATTGGATGCGCCATAAGTGTATCCATTGATGTTGAAATCCGTAGAGTATGGTGCGGGTCGAATGCCTGTTCCCAAAGGCACCTGATCCACTGCAAAGGTGCCGATCCCACGAATATCTGTGCCTTGATCTCCAGGTTCCATCGTCAGCATCAATCCAAACCAATCGCTCCAGCCTTCACCCATTTGTTCGGCATTGTTAAGGCACGTGACATCTCCCATACCACCCACAAGTCGATTGGAGATGCCATGTCCGTATTCATGGGCGATGATGCCATTATCAAAGTCACCATCCAGTATCTTCGTCACGGCGCCATCCCCATCGCTTATCGATCCATTGATCGGACCAAGCGATAGTCTTGATTTCAAAGTATCGCCATCTGACTGAGATATCATGATGGATGGGATGGTGATGTTTCCTGAATTGCCACCAACCTGTATTGGATCTCCCGGAATATTATTGGCGATGATCACGGCTATAGCCCCGGCATTCTGAATGGCCTGCACTTTATCCACGAACGTGCAGGTGCCGCGATCCACAAGCGCAATTTTACCATTGAGGTCTACCCCATTGATGATGGTATTGCATCCGTCGTTGATCGGGTCCACATCATCTGCGACCAACACTATATCTGCAGTAATCGGAATATCCGTTAAGGCTGGACCGAACGTCGCCGGTGTAGCCAGGTATTCTCCGGCGATATCCGCGGGAGAGTTGATCAACAATAAATTTGCAGGTGATGTGTTTTGCCACAAATACATCTGCATCCTGGGGTTCGATCCGTCAACAGGTGTCCCAAAGTTGGCATTATTGAGTCCGCCGCCATCCTGTGCTTCCGCAAGCACAAAATCTGTTCCTTCACCTCCACCGCTGTAATTATTGTCCTGAAAATTTCCGCTCACCTCATCAAAGCCATACTGATACCAGATATCATGCATCATATTGTTCATGTAAAACAAATTAGTGATCGCGGCTGACTGGTAATTGACCGGATCATCACCAGGGAGATATGGGAAATTGAAATCAAGCGCTGATGTTCCGTCCGGACTGAATCCCGGTTCATTGTCATTATCTGCATCTTCATAGGCATAGACATTGTTGCCACGTGTTATCGTATACTCAGCCCCTTCAACACCATCCGTATCGTGCCAGCCAAACGGAGATGCGATGAGATCTGCAGGATTAGTGACAATCGCGTGCGTCCCATGATTAGGGCTTTCTGCCGGAAGCGGCAATACATTGTATTGGTCAGGGTTGCCTGAAGCAGATTCATTTACCGGCGCACGCGTTAAACATGATGCTGTATGACTGTGTCGGGCAAACGGGGAAGTCTCAAAGGAGCAATGCACGACCAAATCATGTTGTGAGATAAGTTCACCATTCACCGCGTCTATTTGCATCGTCCACCAATGTTGA
Organism: uncultured Saprospiraceae bacterium; assembly: GCA_964646645.1. GTDB lineage: Bacteria > Bacteroidota > Bacteroidia > Chitinophagales > Saprospiraceae > Opimibacter. Next base: position 30,677 of record CAZYHJ010000005.1, read on the forward strand.
CCGTCAAGGGTATGGATGATCATATCCCACACCAGGTGAACCTGCCCATCCTCATCGGCATGGTACATCAGCTGCACCGGAATTTCTTTAGTGGAAATATTGCCTTTGGAATACATAAAAGATGTGGAGGAAATCACTTTAACTTTCTCAAGATTGCGAGTCGCATTCAACTTGAGCTGCTGAGCCGCCTGATAGATAGCTTCATCCGGCAATAAGGATGGTTGCTGATGCCGGATGCGCTGTTCGAGACGTCCAATGAGCCTGTTGCCCATATAGACGACCTTTCCATCTTTGATGGCAAAATTGGCTATACCATTGGCGACAGGAAGTCCATTGAACATCTGGCGAACATAGACGTGCGTGACGCCGGTTTGCCTGGACGTATGCTGGCTTGTAACCTCCAGTTGAGCTATGTCAAGTTGCGTGAGTTCATAGACATCCGACTGACTTTCCAGGTATTGGTGTAAGATGTCATTAACCTGCTGTGCCGAAAGCAACGAACAGGATAATGTCATCAGGCTTAACAGAAGGAAATGTCGTAATGATTGATGTGCTTTTGTATAAACACGGAGGTGGTCAAAAGTGATCATGAAAGGATGTTTCGATTGGAAATATCACCGGATTGGCCGGAAAGGGGTTAAAAGTAGAACAAAATTTCTGTGCCCCCGAATGCATGATTAAAAGAATAGGGTTTTGGCAAATGGAATACAAACGGATGGCTTAGGGAACGATCAGCCAGGATGACACAATGTGTCCTGCAGCGACCTCCCCCACCCGATAGCTGTTAAATTTGATGGATTCAAAACATTCTACCTCAAAATTGGTTCTCCTCTCATTTAACCATCCTGGCGCAAACTGTGCCAGTGGACTTTGATAACATATGGGACTTGTGATCATTATCGGGGTGGGCCCCGGCATTAGTTATGGCGTAGCCAGGCGTTTTGGAAAAGAGGGATACAAGATTGGCCTGATCGCCCGGCGTGAAGAAAGACTCGCGGGAATTGCGACGCAACTTCAAGCGGAAGGAATTGATGCCCGGTATGCTACAGCGGATGTGACCGATGAAACTTCACTTAAAAAGGCGTTGACATACTTAAATGCGGCCGAAGGTGAAGCCGATATGATCCTTTACAACCCATCGGGGTATTCGAAAAAAGAAATCCTGGAACAGGACTGGGATACGATTAAAGGGGCCATAGATATATCCGCCGGAGGTTTCTTTCACCTGATGAAAATGGTCCTGCCCCATTACCTGGAGCGGAATGAAGGGAGACTCTTTGCCACAGGTGGCGGCACTGCCTTACAGGGTGATGCCAATATGGCCGCGCTAAGTGTCGGAAAGGCCGCCATGAGAAATCTGGTGCAGGCTTTCCAACAACGCGTACAAGGAACAAACATTCATATTGCACAAGTGACAGTGCAGGGTTACGTACAGCCAAGCGATCCAAAGTATAATCCGGAGGCGATTGCTGAAGTTTTCTGGAAATTATATAACGAAAAAGACGGGTCGTTTACGGCGGAGATTACATATTGATCATCAAAGGTCACATGCTTCGCCATAAATTAAAATAGTATTGTAATTGAAATAAAGGGAAAATCCCGGAGTACCGGTGAATTTGATTTGAAGAGCAGATAAAAAAATAGCCCCCGGATCGCGGAGGCTATTTTTTTAATTCAAACGAATCGGTATCAATCCATTACTGTCACGGTAGTAGTGAACTGCCCGCTTAAGGTCCTTAACTGAAGGATATACAAACCTTGCGGATATCCGGCCACTTCGATCTGATCGGTAAATTCATTTGTAGCCGTAGTTTTGTAGTCCCGGGTCAACATCAACTGTCCGGAAGCATCGAGCAATACCATACGGGTCACCTGCCTGGCCTCCACCTGAGAAAGCGAAATATTTACCACATCTCTTGTTGGGTTGGGGCTGACATGCAAGCCAGTCTTTTTATCCTTCGGCGCATAAGTGATTTGTTCCACCTGCGGTGTCAATGATTGTCCTTCCATGATCACTTCATTTTCGTCGGGCGCAACAAGATCATTGGATGCGAAATCAAAGACACAAATGCCGAATGAACCGGTGGTGCCGGCATAACCCCACACACGCACCCAGATCGTTTCATTCTGATATCCGGAGATGGTGACCACCGGCATCGTTGAACTATTGTGGAATGAATTATCATCCTCACAGAATAAATAAGACAGCGAATTGCAATCTGCACCGCGGTAAATTTCCATAATACCATCGGTCAGTGTTCCGGCCATCGTGCGAATGGTCACAACGGGATTAGGAACATCCGGCATGGTAAATTTGAACCATACGTCATTGTACTCATTTTCGGGACACCAGCCCATCGGAGGCGGGAAGCTCTCCGTAGCGCCTTCATTGGAAGATGCCGTTGGATTGCAGTAATTATTTACTGTCAGGGTAGTTGCTCCATCACATTCGTCACTACCGCCGATTGCCGCGCCTGTTGTGGCAAACTCAATGGTCTCTGTCCAGTCGCTGTGATGTCCATTGGCACATATCGTGCGCACTTGCCATTCATAGATGGTGCCAGGAATAAGATCATTGACCTGCAATTGTACATCTGCGACAGGGCTGCCGACCACTTCGTTCCATATTCCATATGGTACCCGCATACGAAGTTCATAGAGGACTGCATTCGGAGCCGCATTCCAATGCAATATGGCGGTAGTGTCCGTGATATCTGATGTCCATGGTACAGTCGGCGGATGACAGGATGGTCCCAGTGTCTTGAATACTCCAGTTTGTGACCAATCGCTGTATAATCCATCTGCACAATTGCTTCTTACACGCCAATTATAAGTTGTGCCCGAAGCGAGACCGGTGACTGTATACCAGGTTTCTGTCCATGTGCCTGTCAGAAGTTCTACCCAGTCCGCCCCTTCAACCATAAACTGTATAGAATAACTTTCCGCATTGTTGACGTGCGCCCAGTCAAGCTTGGCGCTTGTCTCTGTGATATCGGTAGTAAATACCCAATATGGCGCATCACATGTTGGAATGCCAATGGTGGTAAAGGTGGCCGGTTTCGTCCACAGACTGTGATAACCATCCTCGCAGTTTGTTTTAACGCGCCACAAGTAGGTGGTGCCTGGAGTGAGTCCGGTGACATGCGCAATGGTTTCTGTAAATGGACTTCCATCGACATTTATCCAAGTGCCACTATTCGCCTCACGTATCTGCACTTCGTAACTCCATGCGCCAGCCACAGAGGACCAGTCGAGCGTTGCTGAAGTGGTAGTAATATCCTCTGTAAACAGGAATGATGGCCTGTTGCATCCGCCGAGTGTTGTAAAATAGGCGGGATAAGACCAATAGGAGTAAGTCCAGTTGGAACAATTGGTCCGCACGCGCCACTCGTAGGATGTTCCAGGTTGCAATCCATATATCGTGGTCCATGTACCTGTAAACGGCCCACCGGATAAGAACTCCCATGTGCCTCCGGCTACTCTATATTGAACCGAATAACTATGTGCACCGGGAACGGAAGACCATTCTAATACCGCGCTTGAATTGGTAATATTGGTCGTCGTGAGATAATGTGGTGCATGGCAATAATATTCACATTGCGTCGTGAACCAGGCCTCCTGAGACCAATAACTATATTCTCCATCGTGACAATGCGCTTTGACTCTCCATTTATAGGATGTACAGGACTGAAGGCCGCTGACCGTAATCCATGGATAATTTGTTGGACTTCCCGGTACGTCATACCATTCGCCATTCCCCTGACGAATCTGCACCACATAATGATACGCTCCCGAAACAGGGCTCCAATTTAAAGTGGCTGAATGCTCGGTAATATCCCATGTGCTGGGCCATGTGGGCGCGTGACATGAGTATCCGGGGGTACAGAACACTTGTGGGTAGGACCAGTCACTATATGTCCAGTTGGAACAATTGGAGCGGACCCGCCATTCGTAGCAAGTGGTAGGTTCCAGTCCGGTTACTGTGACCCAGGTCTCGTGGAATGGTCCACCGGGAAGTTCATACCAATTGCCTCCTACTTGTCTGAATTGTACCGTATAGCTGTATGCTCCGGCTACATAATCCCAGTTTAATCTCGCAGAAGTGAAGTTGAGATTAGAGGTGTAGAGCCAGTATGGATGATTGCAATAGCCGCATTCGGTGGTGAAATCGGCAATGTAGGACCAGTCGCTGTACATCCAGTTGTTGCAGAGTGTTTTGACTCTCCATTGGTAATTTGTACACGATGAAAGACCGTAGAGATTGACCCATGTATCTGTGAAAGGACCACCGGGTACATCGTACCAGGCTCCACCGACAGTTCTGTACTGTACCGTGTAGCTGTAAGCACCGCTCACGGGTTCCCAGTCAAGTGTTGCGGAGGTTTGAGTGATATTATTGGTAAATAACCATGCAGGAGCCTGGCACATGCCATATCCCTGGGTCGTAAACTGGACCGGGTTGGACCAGTAGCTCGACTCGCCGTTATAACAATTGGTTTTGACCCGCCACTCATAAGTGGTGTTTGGTAAAAACCAGTCTACGGTGATCCAGGTATTTGAGGTAGGGCTGCCGGGTACGTTGTACCAGGTGCCATTGAGGACGCGGGTCTGGACGGAGTAGGTTTGAGCTCCGGAAATGGCGTCCCAGCTAAATGTAGCTGAGGTAGAGGTAATGTTTGAGGTTTCGAGCCAGGTCGGGGTGGCACAATACAATGCCATGCCTTGCTGGTGCTCCGCTGAAGTGCTTCCAGGGGATGTAAATACGGATGCCGAGAGCGGAATGGAAAACGAAGTAAAATAAAGGAAGAAGAGGAAAATTGGGGATGTCAGTAATCGGGAAAACGGGAGGTTTTTCATATCAAAATTTTGGGAGGTTAAACACTTTATACGCTTCCTGGGCAAGACTCCGTTGAGTCAACTCCTTGATCCTTCAGCAGAAAGTCCTGAAGCCGATCGGAAGGTCCGTCTAAAGGGGAAGCCTAAAATAAAACAATATTCGAAAGCCTGCCAAGATTTTTAACTGCCGGATTGCCGTCAGTCCGTCAGCTCTGGCCTGAATTCCCTTAATTTAGGAGGATTCTTCACTATTATATTTCACCATGGAATTGTAAACAATCCAATCCCGGATCTATGAGATCCGTGGAATCAAGGTTATGTTCGACTTTGACCTTGCAGCATTGTATGAAGTTGAAACCAGGACACTTAAACAAGCTGCCAAACGAAACCTGGATCAGTTTCCTCCTGATTTTATGTTTCAGCTTTCAAAAATTGAATGGCAGGAGGTTATCACAAATTGTGATAACCTCCCCAATGGTATTAATTTCTTACCAAAACCTTGCATAAATCACTGCCGTAATCAGCAGCACAACAATGATCATCGCCCAATGCGAAGATGAAACCTTGTACATCGCCGCGTCAGTCTGCAACGCTTTTACATTAGCCCTGCCTTTGCTATCGAGAAGACTGATACCTATGATCAGCAATGAAGTGAGGAAGAACACCCAGCCCATCTGGATCAGGAATGGAATTTCATAGTTTCCATCCGCATTGAGATAGGCGGTGTACATCCATGTTTCCGGCCCTGCAATGCCTGTAAGAAAGTGATCAAACAGGATCGCCAGTGCGACACCTCCCACGATACCGGCAATGGCCGCGTTGGAGGTTGTCTTTTTCCAAAAGAACCCAAACAGGAACACGGGGAAAATCGCAGGAGAAATATACCCGGTGTATTTCTGGATAAATTCGAAGCCGCCTTTGCCACCAATGCCCAGGGTATCATTCCAATTGACGATGATGGCGATCAGCAATGATACGACCACGACCATGCGGCCGGTCCAAACCATGCTTCGCTCAGTGGCATTCTTATTGAAATACTTCTTATAGAGATCAAGCGTATAGATCGTAGAGATGCTGTTTGCTTTACCGGCCAGCGATGCCACAATCGCTGCTGTCAACGCCGCCATAGATAAGCCACGCAAACCTGTAGGAAGGAATCCCAAAACGGCTGAGTAAGCATTGTCTTCGCGGAATTCTCCATTGGTCATCATTTGTTGCTGGAGTTCGCCATTCTGGTACAACACATATGCGGCGATACCAGGCAATACCACTAACAGGGGCATTAATAACTTAAGGAAGGAGGCAAACAAGATTCCGGTACGCGCCGTTTTCAGATCGGCCCCAAGGGCACGCTGCGTGATGTATTGGTTACAACCCCAGTAATTGAGATTGGCTACCCACATCCCCGCAACCAGCATGGCCATTCCCGGAAGACTTGAATAATTACGAATCTCTTCAGGTGTAGCATCCGGACCTGGTTTGTCAAAGATCATATCAAAATGTCCGGGAGCAGATGTGAGCAACTGGTTTAATCCGGCAAGTGCATCTTTTCCAAAACCAAATTTTTCACTGACCACTGTCAGCGCGATATAGGAAGTAATCAAGCCGCCGACCAGCAACACCAATACCTGGATGACATCCGTATATCCAATCACTTTCATTCCACCCAGCGTGATGATGAGCGCGAATATGGCGAGGCCAATCATAATTAAATGAAATCCTTCGCCTCCGGTCAGATTATTGATCGCCAGGGTGCCGAGATACAGGATAGAGGTGAGGTTTACGAAAATGTAAAGGAAAAGCCAAAAGATGGCCATGATCATTGCCACGGTTTCATTGTAACGGGTCTTCAGAAACTGAGGCATCGTGAAGATGTGATTCTTGAGATACACCGGCATAAAAAAGACCGCTACAATAATCAGGGAGATCGCGGCCAGCCATTCGTAACTGGCAATGGCCAACCCGAGCCTGAACCCGTTTCCACTCATACCAATAAACTGTTCGGCAGAGATATTGGAAGCGATCAGCGAAGCGCCGATGGCCCACCAGGTCAACTGACCTTCAGCCAGGAAAAACTCCGTGGACGTCGTCTGCGTTTTTTTCTTGTTGTAGTATACCCACCATCCATAACTGGCGACCGCGACGAAGTAAATGAGAAAGACAATGTAATCCTGGGTTTGCAATCCGTAGTTCATGTTTTTCGCTTGCTATGGTATTTGCACTATTGCTTTGCAAATACATATTAAAATAATTGTTAATATCAAAAACTGCCTGTCGATCCCGTTTCAGGGCCTAACAAGAGAGTTGCGAATAATAGGACTTTTCATTGGTCCATGCAACTACAAATAAAAACACCCGGAACAGGTCTTGTTCCGGGTGCATCATTCCCCAGGTGCATTTACTTTCCCGGGAACTCCAGGGCTGCCTGTGCGGCGGCCAACCGGGCGATTGGCACCCTGTAGGGTGAACAACTCACGTAGTTCATGCCGATGCGATGGCAGAACTTCACGCTTTCGGGATCACCGCCATGTTCACCGCAAATACCTACTTTCAGGTGGGGTTTGGTTTTTCGCCCTCGCTCCGTTCCGAATTTGATGAGTTCACCGACACCTTCCTGGTCGATGGTCTGGAACGGGTCGTCCTTCAGTAAATGCTGGTCAAGATAAATGGGGAGGAAACCACCGATATCATCGCGGCTGAAGCCAAAACTCATCTGCGTCAAATCATTGGTTCCAAAGCTGAAGAAATCAGCCACTTCAGCCATGTGTGAAGCTTTCAATGCCGCTCTTGGAATTTCGATCATGGTTCCATAGAGATATGGAATCTTCTTTAACCCGCTTGCTTTGATCACTTCCTGGTATACTTTATCTACAATCGCTTTTTGATGCGTCAATTCATTTGCAGTACAAGTGACAGGCACCATAATTTCAGGCATCACTTTCACACCTTCTTTCTGCAGTTCACCCGCAGCTTCCAGAATGGCTCTCACCTGCATCTCTGTGATCTCCGGATAACTGATGCCCAATCGAACACCTCTGTGGCCAAGCATAGGGTTGTTTTCATGCAACGCGAGCACCCTGCGTTTGAGAATACTCATATTGATGCCCAGGGCTTTACTCAATTCATGCAATTTCTCCTTGTCGTGCGGAACAAATTCATGCAACGGAGGATCGAGAAGACGGATTGTCACAGGAAACCCGTGCATGACCTGCATCGTTGCCTTAAAGTCCTTCTTGACAAATGCGAATAATTCGTCGAGTGCTGTACGGCGTTCTTTCTCCGTTTTACTCATGATCATTTTACGCAACAGGAACAATGGACGTTCGCTGCCCTCGCCATAGAACATGTGCTCTGTCCTGAAAAGACCGATACCTTCCGCACCAAACTTTGTGGCCTGGGCCGCATCCTTCGGTGTATCCGCGTTGGTGCGCACGCCCATGACTTTCACCTTATCCACCAACTTCATCAGATCCTTGTAGGATTGATTCTCATTGATATCAATATCGGTCAGTGGCAGGCTGCCTTCGTAGACGAGGCCTTTAGTTCCATTCAGGGTGACCCAATCTCCTTCTTTGATGATGGTGCCGTCTTTGGCTTTAAAGGTGTTGGTGTCCGTATTGATTTCGATATCTCCACAACCCACGATGCAGCATTTTCCCCAACCTCTTGCCACTAAGGCCGCGTGTGAAGTCATCCCGCCTTTAGTGGTCAGAATGGCTTGAGACTTGTGCATACCGTCTACATCTTCCGGTGAGGTTTCTTCGCGAACGAGAATTACCTTTTCCTTCTTTTGCGCCCATTCTACTGCCGCATTGGAGGTGAACACTACCCTACCTTTAGCCCCACCGGGACCTGCCGGCAATCCTTTTGCAATCGGTTTGTGAATCTGTTCGGCGCGCGGGTCGATCATGGGCAACAATAATTCCACCAATTGATTTGGGGCCACACGCTGTATCGCTGTTTTCAGATCAATGAGTTTTTGGCGATGCATTTCAGTGGCCATGCGCACAGCTGCGATCCCGTTTCGTTTACCTACACGGCACTGGAGCATATAAAGCGTACCGCGTTCGATGGTAAACTCAATGTCCTGCATGTCCTTGTAATGTTTTTCAAGACGCTTCTGATATCCATCCAGTTCCTTGTAGAGTGAAGGCATCAGTTTCTCCAATGTCTTCAGATGTTTGCTTTGGTCATTCTTGGAATACTCGTTTACCGGAGCAGGTGTGCGGATACCTGCCACAACATCTTCACCCTGTGCGTTGACAAGGTACTCTCCGTAAAATTGGTTTTCACCGTTTCCGGGATTACGTGTAAATGCGACACCGGTGCAACTGTCTTCACCCATATTGCCGAAGACCATTGCTTGTACGTTGACGGCAGTGCCCCATTCATCCGGGATCTTTTCAATGCGTCTGTATTCCACCGCGCGCTTTCCATTCCAACTGGCAAAGACTGCGCCGATACCTCCCCACATTTGTTGCCAGGGATCTTCCGGAAACTCGGTACCAAGGACACGCTTCACTGTTTTCTTAAAATCCTTTACGAGGGATTTAAGATCGTCCACTGTGAGTTCCGTATCGATCTTATACCCCTTATCATGTTTTATCGCATCGATCTTTTCATCCAGGATCTTACGAATCCCCTTTCCGTTTTTCACTTCCATTCCGGCTCCCTTCTCCATCACGACATCCGCATACATCATGATCAGCCTGCGATACGCATCGTAAGCAAATCGTTCGCTTCCACCCTGGGCGATTAATCCGTTGATCGTCTTTTCGTTTAATCCGACATTGAGGACGGTTTCCATCATCCCGGGCATACTGCGGCGTGCGCCGGACCGTATGGATACGAGTAATGGATTTGCAGCATCACCGAATTTTTTACCGATGAGTTTTTCCATTCGCTGGATGGCCTCTTCGACTTGTGGTTTTACCGTCTTGGGATAGGTACGTTTATGGTCGTAGAAATAAGTACACACTTCGGTGGTCACTGTAAAGCCGGGAGGAACCGGCAATCGCAGATCAGGATGGCCTGCCATTTCAGCGAGATTGGCTCCTTTACCGCCTAATAGATTTTTCATGGATTCGTTTCCATCTGCCTTACCGCCTCCAAAGAAATAAACATATTTCCCGGGTTGAATTTTCTTTGCCATAATTGAAGTAGATATTTGATACAGAGGTAAGGCCTATATGGTAAAAAGCGGAAAACTCAGGTCAGGTGTAGCGGTGATTTTGGTCATTAAAACATTTGGAATCCTGATCAGAAAACCCCTAATTTTCATTTTCACTCATTGAAAACAAAATGGAATTGCAAAGCATCAAATCCCTGATATTTGAAATTCGTGGTCAAAAAGTGATGTTGGATTTTCACCTGGCCACCCTCTACGATGTTCCTACAAAAAGCCTTAACCTTGCTGTAAAACGCAACCTCCTCAGGTTTCCAACTGATTTTATGTTTCAGTTAACCAAAGAGGAATGGGATGATTTGAGGTTTCAATTTGAAACCCCAAAAGGGCGTGGTGGCCATAGATACTTACCGCATGCTTTTACAGAACAAGGTGTCGCAATGTTATCTTCCGTATTACGAAGTGAAAAAGCAGTAAGTGTCAACATCAATATTATACGCACTTTTGTCTTTATTCGGGAGTATGCCCTATCCCACAAGGATCTCACTGCGAAACTCAGGGAGATGGAAACAAAATATGACAGGCAGTTCCGGGATATTTATGAGGCGATCAAATTCCTGGTGGATAAGGATAAAATGATCACCAGTCAACGGAAGCGGCGCCCCATAGGATTTGAGCGAAACAAAACCTGAGCTGGAGTGTCAGCAAATCAGTTTCAGTTTTTCCGTGAAATATTACTCTACTCATTCAACACAGATCACTTTCATTCATGGAAGGGATGGATTCCTGGTTACTTCGTGACAGCATTACAATGCGCCCCTATTTAGGATATATTTGTCTTTATTTATTATCTTTGCCGCCCTATCCCTAAAGTGGCCCGTGATGCCAAAAAGCAATGACCCGCTGAACCGGCTGACACAGGTTGGATTCTAAACTATGGAAGTATCTTCTTATCATTCATTCCATATCCCTGTCATGGGATTAGCCTATACGATTGATACGCCGATCAAGGTGGCACGATTCGGCATTTCTTCTGTGATCTCGATCATGGAGGACCGGTTGATCGAACTGATGCGAAGCCACTACTATCCGACAATCGGTTTAGCATATGAACCGATTTCAATACTGGAGGAGGACTATCGGGCAAAAAGAATAACAGATTATCTCAACCTGGTTTATACGATCGTAGAAAAGCAAATCGACAAAATCAAGGCAAGTGCCTTTGAGGCCGGCTCAGAAATCGTCAAGTATTTTGAAATGTTGCCAGAGGGAAGTCCTCTGAAACATCTCTACCAGCAAATGTCACGGACTAAAAATGAGGCTCAGAAAAAAGCATTGCAGGCTGACCTGCGGTCAAGCATCCGGCCGGGAGCGATCGATGTAAATATCATGACCAAAACAGATCGCCAATGCTACACCAAAGAAGGTCACTTAATCGAAAACGGATCAGATGCTGTGACGGCATTGAGAGGATATGCAAAGAGTAATCTCAAGCATTCTTCCGTTGTCTTTTCCGCAGGGATGAATCCGAGATTATTCAATTACCTGGAGCAGTGCCGTGAATTTGATCAGCAGGCTGATGGGACATTTGTAAAAAAAGTAACCATTAAGGTCAGCGATTACAGATCTGCCCTTATCCAGGGAAAATACCTGGCCAAGCGTGGAATTTGGGTGAGTGAATTCAGGATCGAATCCGGGCTGAACTGTGGCGGACATGCCTTTGCCACTGACGGAGATCTGATGGGTCCCATTCTGGAGGAATTTAAAGCTCACCGGGCTATCCTGGAGGAAACACTTCTGGAGACTTATAACACTGCGCGAAGGAAGCTACACCAAAGTGAAATCGTATCCGCTCCTCCCATCCAATTCTCCGCGCAAGGAGGCATTGGTACTGCTGAAGAGGCAGTTTTCCTGCGTCATCATTACGGAATCGACAGTACAGGATGGGGCACGCCTTTTCTGATGGTGCCTGAAGCCACCACGGTAGACAAAGCCACGCTGGCACTACTCGCCTCTGCCAAAAAGGAAGATGTAATCCTCAGCCATCACTCCCCGCTGGGTGTTCGATTTCACTATCTCAAAGGTACCAGTGCTGAACATGAACGGCTGGATCGCATCGCGAAGGGTAACCCCGGAAGTCCTTGCACTGAAAAACATCTTGCTTTTAATACAGAGTTTACGGAGACTCCCATCTGTACGGCGTCCCGTAAATACCAAAAGCTAAAACTTGCGGAGTTAAAAACGTTACCCCTGACAGCTCCTGAATATAAAAAGCAGGTGGACGAATTACTCGATAAGGAGTGTCTATGCGTAGGGCTCAGCAATGCCGCAGCTCATTCCTACAACAAACCCTTTCTGAAAAAACTGGATGCGGTCACAATTTGCCCCGGTCCGAATATTGCCTATTTTGATCATGAGGTCAGTCTCCAGACCATGCTGGACCATATCTATGGCCGAACCAATATTATTTCTGATCGCTCACGGCCACATATGTTTATTGCTGAGCTTAAACTTTACATCCAGTACTATGCTGAACAGTTGGGCAAAACACACGCGATTGAAATTGATTCGCGGCAGCAAAAATATCTTACCGCCTTTTATGAAAACCTCAATCAGGGAATTGCTTATTATCGAAGCCTGCCATCCGGATTTGATCCCAAATCTGAAGATTTCCAGATACAGCTTGAAGAAGAAGCAAGTGCGCTGGCTGCACTTTATGCCGGCTCCGTGCCAAATGATTTTTGAGCCCTTTGGTTAGTTCAAGGCGATGAAAGATTCATTGCATCCAGGTATCAATCCTTACTCATTTAGGATGGCCTTGAATAGAGCTGTTTAACCAGCCTCATCAGGATCATCCACAGGGCAATCATCAAGCAAATGCCCGCCACCAAAAAAACCACAAAAACTGGTCGAAGATCTTGCATCATCGTGCTGAAAGGTGTTCTGTCTGCCATCATCTGCCATCGGGCCTTCAATACTCCCGCAACAATGAGACTGATCCAAAAAATAAAAAGAGAGCCAATGGCAAGATAATAACCGCGATAAAACCACTTATCCGGGCCATCCCGTTGAGATGGCGTGTAGCCGGAAATGTCAGTGATCATCGCCAATAGTAAAAAAGTATTTACGCCGATCGTGGCGCCCATGGTGTGTGCCACAGTGATATGGGTACCATGCGTATAGACATTTATGGCAGGAATGGACATCGCTGTGGCCAGTAGGAGCGTTAGAAATACCCACACATCCGCGGCCAGTAAAAAACGAAAGGGTGCCAAGTGAAAATGACGCTGTGCATCGGTAAGCGTATCCTTCCATTTGTAGATGATCCGGCCGATAATAAACAACTCTGTCATGCTGACGGCATAACTGATGTGCTTGATATAATCATGCGTGGGAAGCGTATAGATATGGTGACCCCAGTTGAACATCAGGTTGAACAAGCCGGTAAAATAAAGTGCGAAGGCTATTTTTGAATGCGCCATTGATTTATTTCCGCTGATCTTTGTCATCAGGAACATACTGCATCCATACACCAGCATATTCCAGGCACCTACGATGGAACCATAGGATTTCCACTGGATGGTCATATCATTGACGATATGATTTCTGAAATACGGAAAGATCCACAGATAAGATTCAAGAAAAGTAAACAAGAAAAAAAACACGCCTGTCATCCACTGCCATACATAGACCGGTTGATGTCGAAGCGAACCCACAGATCCTAAAAAATTGATTAAAAACATGATCCACGCCAATAAAATCGGAATGGCAAACCATGGATTAAACTCCCAATACTCCCGCCCGCCAAAAATGCCAAGAATATAACTGCCCAGGATAGCGATAATGGTCACCAGGAAAACCCAAAACTGGAGTTTGGCCAACTGGGGTAATGCTAAGCCTTTTCCTGTGTGCTGCTGCAGATAGCTCATAACACTTCCCACTGCCCCCAGGATGATCCAGAACACAACCGATGAAACATGTAGCGGTCTCACCTGGTCAAAGGAAATATACTCCTTTAAAAACCCCGGCAGCACATACTGAAATCCGCCGATGACTCCAAAAAATACACCGATGCCGAGCAGCAACAAGGCCGTCACAAGGAAACGTTGACCCACCTGAGGATTAATGTTGCCTGATGGTTCCATCATAGTTGATTTTAAACATTCTTGGGTCAGCGACTCCGCTGCTGTCTATATGCCTGAGATATGCAGTGAGCGCGATTATATCTTCCGGCGCAAAGCGATATTCGGGCATCGTAGCCGAGCCCACCGTCAAAAAGGCCTTGATCTGCTCAGGGCCTTTAAGAGAATATTCATTTGTAAGATCCGGACCCAGGAATCCACCCAGTCCGTATATCTGGTGACAGGCTGTGCAATTATGCTTTTGCCATAATGATTTTCCGCGTTCTGCATCAGCAGACAACGATGCATTGCCGGAAGGAAGGGCAGAATACAATACTCCTGAATAACTCAGGAATGCTGTCATCAGCAAGATGGCCGCTGTGACTTTAAAGGAATCTGTTGCGATCATGATAAAGGCAAATTTAAGGACATTTTTATCCTTATTATACCCTGAAGTAATTCATTAGGACCGATTGCTGCCAAACGTCATTTTAAATTTCAGTAAGTCTCGCCGTAAAATGTCTCAGCACAGGCGCTTCGTAGGTAATCTTCAATCCCCTGATCTCCTGGCGGCGTTTGAATACATTGATAATGATCTCTGCCACATAATCAATATGGCTTTGCGTATATACCCGCCGTGGAATGGCAAGGCGAACAAGTTCCATCATGGCCGGTATGAGCTTACCATGGTCATCATACTTTCCAAACATCAGGGATCCGATTTCAACTCCGCGTATTCCACCTTCCAGGTAGAGTGCGGCTACAAGCGCCTGACCAGGATACTGTTCGGCCGGAATATGGGGTAAAAATCCCTTTGCATCCAGATAAACGGCATGTCCTCCAGCGGGTTGCATCACGGGCACGCCGGCAGACACCAATTTTTCGGTGAGATATTCAATACTGCGGATGCGGTACTGGAGATAATGTTCATCCATGACTTCTTCCAGACCGATGGCTATAGCCTCCAGGTCACGGCCTGCCAGTCCTCCATAGGTGGGAAACCCTTCGGTAATGATGAGCAGGTTCCGGCATTTTAACGCAAGCGTCTCATCATGTAAAGCAATAAAACCGCCGATATTGGCAAAGGCATCCTTTTTTGCGCTCATGGTGCATCCGTCTGCATACGAAAACAGCTCACGGACAATGTCAGGAATGGGCGTATGTTGAAATTCCTTCTCTCTTAATTTGATAAAATAACTGTTTTCCGCAAACCTGCAGGCATCGATAAACAGCGGAATATTGTACTTCACACAAACCTTTTTAACATCCCTGATATTTTGCATGCTGACTGGCTGTCCACCACCTGAGTTGTTCGTCACCGTAATAATGCAGAGTGGTATATGCTCAGCACCCTTTTCCAAAATAAATTTCTCCAATGCCTGTACATCCATGTTACCTTTAAAAGGTGCCGGCACCTGGGGGAGTTTTCCTTCCGCACATAGCAAGTCCACGCCCTCTGCTCCGCTCACCTCGATATTGGCGCGGGTAGTATCGAATAACGTGTTGCTGACGATATACTTCCCTTTACCGCCGATGATCGAAAACAAGATCTTTTCCGCGGCCCTTCCCTGGTGCGTGGGTATTACTAATGGCATCCCGGTGATATCCCGAACCGCTTTTTCAAAATGAAAGAAACTGTTGCTGCCGGCATAGGACTCATCTCCCAGCATCATGCCTGCCCATTGCGCGCTGCTCATCGCACTCGTGCCACTATCTGTCAATAAATCAATCAGAACATCATCTGCCTTGATCAGGAATGGATTGTAATGCGCTTCCCGCAACATGATGGCTCTCTGTTCTCGGGTGGTGAAGTGGATTGGTTCTACGGATTTGATCCGGAAGGGTTCGATGATGATGGACATAATTAGTGAAAAGTGAAAAATGAAAGGTGAAAAATGGATAAATCGTCAGTCGTGAATCGTCAGTCGTGAGCAAATTACTTGAAGTGAGGGTTAAAACTGCGTCTCTGCGTCTCTGCGCGAGAATAGAAATTGCTATCTGCGTCTGCCAGCACAATTGTTGCATTCGATAATTTATTCAACCCTTAAACTCCACAAAGACTATATGGTCGTCAAAGGTATTTTGAACATACTAATTGCGACTTGATTGATCTCATTGAAGGAGGTGACTTTGATCATCATTGGAATGCATTGATTTCCAGATTCTTGTACCCGGTTTCTTTCCGGGTGGGTCCGGAAGGGGTAAATGAATTGATACATGGAAAAGAAAAACATCAAGCACTCGTGGGCGGAGCCATATAAAATCAAAATGGTGGAGTTGCTTAAAATGACTACGCCGGCGCAGCGCAAAAAGGCAATGGCTGCCGCAGGATACAATACCTTCCTCTTGAAATCAGAGGATGTATATATTGACCTCTTGACCGACAGTGGTACCAGTGCCATGAGTGACCGCCAATGGTCGGGTATGATGATGGGCGATGAAGCCTATGCTGGAAGTGCCAATTTTTACCACCTCGAAAAAGTGGTCAGGGAGGTGTACGGGTATAAATACATTATCCCTACCCATCAGGGCCGGGGCGCTGAAAATATCCTCTCCAAAATCCTGATTAAAAAAGGAGACATCATCCCGGGCAACATGTACTTCACGACGACGCGGTTGCACCAGGAACTGGCGGGTGGAATATTCCACGATGTGATCATTGATGAGGCGCATGACGCGTCCAACCTGCATCCCTTTAAAGGCAATGTCGATATCAATAAGTTGGATGCCCTGGTAAAGAAATATGGAGCCAAGCGCATCCCCTATGTCTGTGTTGCGGTAACGGTCAATATGGCCGGCGGGCAGCCTGTCGAGATGAAAAACATGAAGGCCTTGCGTGCCTACACCAAAAAACATGGTATCAAGATTATCCTCGACATGACCCGTATCGCTGAAAACGCGTACTTCATACAACAGCGTGAAGCAGGGTATGCAAAAAAATCCATTCGCGACATCGTCAAAGAAATATGCAGCTACACGGATGGTGCCACGATGAGCGCCAAGAAAGATGCGCTGGTCAATATCGGCGGTTTCCTGGCCCTCAATGATCCGAAGGACTACGAAGAAGGCAGCAATCTTGTCGTGGTGTATGAAGGCCTTCACACCTATGGCGGATTGGCCGGTCGCGATATGGAAGCCATGGCGATTGGAATTGAGGAATCCGTGTCCGATGATCACATGAAAGCCCGCATCGGCCAGGTGATCTACCTCGGCGAACAACTCAAACACTATGGCATCCCGATCACCGAACCGATAGGTGGACATGGTATCTTCCTCGATGCCAAAAGATTTCTGCCTCATCTTGACCAGGATAAATTTCCTGCGCAGGCTCTCGCGGCGGAATTATACATTGACAGCGGAGTGCGCAGCATGGAACGCGGCGTTGTTTCAGCAGGAAGAAATGCTAAAACCGGAAAAAACTATTATCCGAAACTGGAATTAGTCAGACTGACGATTCCAAGACGGGTCTATACCCAGGCGCATATGGATGTCATTGCAGAATCTGTGGCGAATGTCTATGCGAATAGGGATAAAATCAAAGGACTGAAGATGGTGTATGAGCCAAAGTATCTGAGGTTTTTTCAGGCGAGGTTTGAGAAGCTCTGAACGGGAGCATAGGGCATAGAGCAGAGAGCATAGGGAGAAATATAAAATAGTACTGGTCCCTGAGTTTTCTTCAATCACTACAGTCTTACTTTGTTTCTGGTTGAAATCCCCTTCAGGTGTCGTGCTGCGCGGAGTCGAAGTAGGATTTAGGGGCATGATTTGTCGCATATCCCCGCAACACCTTATTTTTGCAGCATGAACAAACCTTCAAGTCTTTACGCTGTTTTCATGAGCCTCCTGTTGATGGTCGGTATTTTATCTCTTCCGGCCTGCTCCAATACCGAAGCTAAACCGTTGAATCCCAATGGGGACAGTGAGCTGGCGCTGGTCATGCGTCACATGCATGACAATGGCATGGAGGTCAAGCAGCAGCTGCTCAAAGGCGAAAAGCCGGAACTCAAATACGAGTGCAGTAAACTCTATACCGCAAAGGCCACCGAACCAGAAAAAGTAGCCTCTCCAGTGTATGAAGGATATGCAAATGCATTTGAAACCTCTGTAAAAACCTTTGAACAGGAATTCAACGCGGATAAGATCGGCACGTATCAAAATATGGTGGATGCCTGCATGAATTGTCACCGCGAGGTATGCCCGGGGCCAATGCGAAAGATTCAGAAAATGTATCTCTCTGAAAAAGAAATCGCGCTGATCACCACTAAATAGCAAAAGAGTTCTTTCGCTATTCCTGTTTCACTACCCTGGCTGTATAATATTGCCCATCTGTACCCAGCCCCTGCAATACATAAATGCCGGGAGCACAGGCTTGCATGTCGATCACATTTTTTCCAATCATACTTGCCCTCGGCCCCATGCGCCGACCTAACTGATCATAAATCACCACATGATCCATAGCCGGAGCATCCAGACTCACCCATGCTGTACATGGATTTGGAAAAGCAATTACCTGTGCAGATAAATCCGGATCATTGGTCGCGGTCGTTCCTTCTTCAGCCAACTTGACAACCCACATATCCGAAGCTCCGACGTGACCCTGGACATCAAAATCATCCGAATCTGAACGCGCAAGAAAAACCGGATAACCATCCGCGCCAAGCGTCATGCCTTTATTGAATTCCCAGGAGGAGCCCCCATAATAATGTTTTCCGGTCGGTTCGCCATCGGCCGAGTACACTGACATCACAATATCCGTTAGACCATGGATGTTTTCATTGGCCGGATCACTTGTCTGCGCAATGGCATAGATCGTGGACGTGCTTCCTCCACTGGCTATGGTATAAGCTTCATCCAGATCAAACTTACGGATCAGGTCAAGGTCCTTATCTACTCGGTGCAAGGAGGTAATCACTTTTGTACCGGCCGCATTGATGTCATTGATTTGCACCAACATTGAGTTTACGTCCATATTCACAAACGACATATTGCTGACCACCGCCTTGGTTGTCTTCAAATTGACGTGTCGAACTAACTGTCCTTGTGCGTCGAGCTTGAACACTTCACACCAGGCATCAACAAATGCATCTGCACAGTCGGTACAAAACTGAAAGTCCCATCGTTCGATCTGTACCAGCAGATAAGTAAAGCCATCATCGTCTACACGGATGTCCTGGATATCAAAATCATAATGGCCCTGTATAGGCGCCGTTCTCAAGTTCTGCTTCAATGCGTATGTCCATACGATCGGATTAAAAATGATCGAATCCGGAAATGGATCAAATCGCTCCACCACAAGGCTGTCATGCCCGTAGCAAGAGAGTTGACGGGAACATAGTGTATAAGCATAGACTTTACCATTTTCTTCGTCCACATCTATCACCGGAGAAGGTATCGTCTCGTGGTAAATGAAAGCACCTGACGCTTCATCAATCTTATATAGCACCGTTTGATTATTGATACCAATGACCAGATTAAGCAGATTGGTATCCCACTCCTTTGTAAAAAAATGTCCACCGACGGTATACCCTATAGGTGGACTAAAGGTGTTAAACGCGACATCATGATACACTTTCCAAATCGCTTCCCCGTCCGGATTGAGTTTGGTGATCATCAGGTAAGGCCTGAGTAACCCGGTAAAATCTTCATGAAGTTCATTTCCGAGGACGTAGAGATTTCCATCTTCATCCGTGAGGATACTCAGGGGTTCATCATCAAAAGAGGTCCCGATGGTCTTTTGCCAACCAATTTCAGCCTGTGCATACAAACTTCCTTTCGCAAAAAACAGAAGAACGGCTAGTAGCACGAATTTAACGGATGACAGGTGATCAATGAGTGGGTAGTTTCTGATGGTCATAATTTCAAACATTTAGTATGGCGATTAGACGTAATCACTGCGAAAAACGTTGGCTTCCATATCGTGCTGTGGGAGTTACTCCGTCCACTTATCCCTCGCTTCATCTCTTGTACCCGTCAAAACTAAGACTGAATCGGTAAAATGGAGCGCTGAGCCCTCACCTAAGATTTTAATTTTTTTCCAAAAAAAAATCCCTGAGGGCTTCCGGTGACACCGTTTACTCATTTCCAAAACCCTTTCAATAGGATTTCAAACATGCCGGTTTGCCAGCCCAATACTTTCGGGGCATAAAACAACGATGCATGAAAAAACTGATTTTTCTTTCCATGTTGCTCCTGACCAATGGTTTTGCTTTTGGACAAAGTGTGTCCGTCAACACGAATGGTGATCCCGCGCATCCAACAGCCATTCTTGATGTCAGCAGCACAGACAAGGGCATCCTGATCCCCAGAATGCCGGGTTTCCAACGAGCCATGATCGTTAATCCCGCACAGGGGCTTTTGGTCTATGATACCGACAGCCGGTCTTTTTGGTTCTATGACGGTCAATGGAAAGAAATTGCTACAGGCAATACATCCGGTCCGGCCGGAGGTGATTTGTCAGGCAACTATCCAACGCCAAATGTGGCTAAAATTCAGAACCTGGATGTGGCCTTTGGTGTCCCCAATGACAAACAGGTGTTGAAATGGGATGCGCTGGCCAACAACTGGAAAGGCCGGAATGATTCCTTGTTTCTTCCCTATAATGCATCATTCGGAAATGCGGCTAATCTCTTTGGCATTACTAACAATAACACTACCCCAGGTTCTGCGGCCATTTTTGGCAGAAGCAGCAGCAGCGGAAGCGGAATCAACCCTGGGTTTACTAAAGGTGTCTGGGGTGACAACGGCACCGGAGCAGGAGTATTGGGTACAAGTGGTTATTCTGCGGGTGTGTATGGGTCTTCTATCTACTACCACGGTATCGCAGGATATAGCGGAAATGAAAACTATGCCGGTGTTTATGGGTCAAACGCAGAAGTCAATGGCATAGGCATTATGGGTGAGCTGGAAGAAAACGGAGGGATCGCCGTCATGGGGAGACATAATGGCGCCACTGGAAAAGCCGGATTTTTTGAAACCCCTCATGCAGGAAATACGGATCAAACCTTACACGTTCAAACAGCAGGGCTTGGCATAGGAGGATATTTCACTGCGACCAATGCCAGCAACAATTCGCCCGGAATTAAAATTGAACATGAAGGAAACGGGCATGGACTTCAAATCCAAATGGATAAAACCAATGGCAGTGGAAATGGGGCACAAATCATTGTCGAAGGATCAGGACATGCATTGTATGGCCGAAGTGAGAAAGGTATTGCCGCGAAAATTGAGAATACAAATACTTCCAATTCGAATCCTCCATTATTTGTTGGCAACCAAGGCCCAGGAACTGCCCTGTATGTGAGTTCAACAAATACAGGCGTCACTGGTCCTGCGATAGATGTGTTAGCATCCGGCGATGGCGGAGGTATCAGTGCTTATGCAGTCAAAGGAAAGGCAGGCGTATTTCAAACAGATGCCACAGGTGTATTTGAAAACATAAAGGCCACCACTGCTGCTGATGCGTCGAATGCCGTATTTCAGTCCAATCATACCACAAGTCTGGAACCTGGTGTCTCCATCACACAAGCCGGAAAGGGCAACGGACTCAAGGTGAATCTTACAAATGCAGCCAATACATTTGCCGGTGTCTATGTCAACACGTCAGGCAACAGAGGGATTGATGTAGTGAGTGCGGGTAGCTTTGGTATCACCGCCAGTGCGAGCGGAAATAATCCAGTGGCCATCAGCGCCAATACGGGGCAAACTGCCAACAATGCGATTGCCATCAAAGGGGTTACAGGTCTCAACATTCAAAATGGTATCGGTGTATTAGGCCAGGCTGGAGCTAATGATTCCAATGGTATTGGGGTAAAAGGGATTGCCGGTGGAAGCAATGATGGGGGTATCGGTGTTTTAGGGGAGACCTCTGCCGCCACTCCGCAAGCCATTGCGGTCAAAGGCATTGGTTACTCGCACAATGAAGATGTGGGCGCGATCATGGGGATCAATATGGTGGATGGTGTGGGTGTATTGGGCGAATCACTGGGATTTGATGGAATTGGTATCGCCGGCATCGTTGGAAATACAAGTAATCACTCCGTGGCCGCCATGTTCAGAAATAATTACACGGAAAATAATCGCGCGGTAACAGAAATCATCTCCAATGGCAAAGGCAATGGCCTGTACATGGATCTGACCAGTTTATCGAATTCATCTCCTGCCCTGCGCATCAGAAATGCAGGAACAGGTTCTTTTATTCGTATGGAAGATGGACTTGCGGATTTGAAAGTCAATATTGAAAAAGACGGGGACATCATAACGGACGGAACGATAAAAGTAAAGTCTGATAAAGGCATTGTCCGCAGCACGACCAGCACGCAATTGCGTATGGAGATCGTCACAGCCAATATTCCGTCAGGGAGTATCAATCACTTTGATGAATTCAATGCCTGGGATTATATTGAAGTAGATTTCAGTACCCCGTTTTCCTCACCGCCCGCTGTGAGCATCGGGAATTTGGTTTCAGGTGGCATTGGCCTGCTGACGATGACGATTGAAGATGTGACCACGACAGGCTGCACTATTGTCCTCGCCAATTTTACGGGTCACGACTGGAACTACCCGGCGACCACATATAAATTAATTGCTGTTGGGGCGGAATAAGGAAATAGATTGTACCGCGGACTCATTCGTAACGACCGTAGAATATTTCACTACCTTGAGTCTACACCTCTGTCCTTAGCTTGCTGAGCACAGAAAACGTCAAAAATCCTTTGCGGTAATGACCTTTGATTGGAACCAGCGATTTAATTCATTTGCCAATAGGTTGGGCAGCGACTCTTTGAAGAGGAGTTCCCGCCGTTTATATGGTTCCCATTGCGTTTGCCATATGATCTTTTTCCTTTTTTTATTAGCAGGTCTCTTTTCCAGTCATGCACAGCATCCCATTTCCTTCAGGCATCTCAGTACTGCGAATGGATTGTCCTATCTGGGGGTCTCAGATATGTGTACCGACCGAAAGGGCAATTTGTGGGTTGGCACAGGCAATGGACTCAATATGTTTAATGGGCAAACGGTTGAACGATATTTTGCCACTGAATATCCTCAGTTACAAAACAGTAATGTGGTGCACGTCGCCTGTGATCGTCATGACCGTCTATGGGTTTTGACTACTAATGGAAACCTGACAATTGTAGATGAGAAACGAAAATTTCATCGCGCAGGTCTTTATCTGGATCAACAATTTTTAAAAACACGCTGGATCCTGAGCACCTATGATGGCCAGCTTCTACTCTTCACCTCCTCAGGACATTATCGGCTCAAACAGGACCTGCCGCTGACGGCGATGGATTCCCTTTCGCTTGATGATTTTGATTTTGTACCCATAGCAGGATTTGAACCTGTTCAGGCTATGGGATACCGGCAGGTATTCCGATTTGATGAAGACCATTATTTTTTTATTCAGGATACGATGATATACAGTGTCAATTACTCCGCCGGAAAAGTCGAAAAGAAATGGCATACCGGTGCGCTCGTGGCACTCACGAAAATGAAAGACGGAGCACTCCTGGCTTTTGATCAAAAAGAAAAAAAAGTCCGAAAGATCGATCCCGGAAATTGGACATCGACGTATCCATTTGCGAGTCTTCGTGATCAATATGGCGAGACTGTCCAGGCTAACTTTCGCTTTGCGGAATGGATCAATGAAGAAGAAATCATCCTGACCACTGAAAAGTCAGGTATTTACATTTATAATCCTACCCTGAGTACCATAAGAAATTACCGTCACCATTTTGCAGATCCTTCATCGCTCAGTTCCAATGTCACCTCTACGGTCCTGGTGCATCCGACAGGATGGATATTTATCACTTGTGCTCCAACGGGGCTGAGTTATTTTGATAGCCGTGAAGTGGTGCATACGCAATCTGTATTTGTGGCACCCGATGGAACCGGATATGATGGGTACATCGCCGCCATTACCACACGGGACAATGAGCACTATTACATTGGCACTTCGGAAGGGTTGCTTAAGTGGCACCGTCCTTCCAACCGGGTTCAATTCCTGCACTTCACGACGAAAGAAGGCATGCCCCTACCTTCCCCCCAGGAAATCATCAACATTGTCATTGATTCCCTGCAACAAAAATGGATCACCACCATCACACAAGGCATCTTTGTCATTGATGCGCATGATCGGTTGCTTAAACACTTTTATGATGCCGGGTTACAGCGATCCTCTCTAAAAATGGAGCGCATCTATAGATTGTACCTTGGACCAGATCAATATATATGGGCATGTGGTCGAAACGGGATTAGCCGCATGAATCCCGTCACGCTTCGGGAAGACCGTTTTGAGGGTCAACCTCTTTCGTACTTTGATACACTGTCCGTTGCGGAAATGGAATTTGATTCCGATGGCCATATCTGGGCAGCGGTGGGTGCCGGTGGAGGCGTCGTCCAATGTCGGTCAGACAACGGGGCCATCAGGCGATACAGGACCACGGATGGCCTCGTGCACAGTGGAATCTTTGACATCGGAATTGATCTGGACAACAACGTATTTGCCGGGACTCGTGGTGGACTGAGTATCATCCATACCAACGGTCGTATGAAAACACTGACCCAAAAAGATGGCCTGATCATGAACAGAGCGGAAGGCTTGCTTCGGGATGATCATGGGCGGATGTGGATCGGAAATGATATAGGCCTGGTCTGCTACAATCCGGCGGACTCAAGTCTTCGGACATTCGATACGCGCCATGGGTTAAGTGTCTATGGCTTTCGTGTTGGATCTTATTTCAGGATGCCTAATGGAGAGTTTATGCTGGGAACACCCCACGGCTTTCAATATTTTCAACCTGATAAATTGTTTGACAAGGAAGTATCGTTTACTACGCTGATCAACAAGATTGAATCCTCCGATATAGTATCTAATATCAATCGTACGGACACCTTTCATCTTGGTTCGACGGACCGGCAGGTTACCTTTCATTTCAGCACCATAGATTTTTCCCCCTTTGTCCGCACCTATTATGAATATCGACTTGAGGGGATGGATTCCGGTTGGACCAGTTCAGTGGATCAGCATGCAGTGCGATATAATGCATTACCGCCCGGAAAATACATTTTTAAAGTGAGGGTCAGCCATGACAATAAGAATTGGCACCCTGCAGAAAATGAAGTTCACTTTACCATTGCTACACCGTTTTATCAAAAGACATGGTTTATCCTTTCCGGGCTGGCGATTTTCCTGGCTTTGATGTGGGGCCTGTTGCGATATACCCGGCGCAAACAGGCAGAGCAGCGAGAGCAATTGGAAACAGAAGCGGTCATTCATTATTTTGCTTCTCAGATCAACCGGCATAAACATACCGATGAGTTGTTGTGGGACGTCGCTAAAAACTGTATCAGTAAACTGGATCTTGAAGAATGTGTGATCTATCGACTTGAGCCCACCCGTCGGGTACTCATCCAAACTGCGGCATATGGCCCTAAAAACCCCGATTCCAAAACTATCCTCCAGCCTATTGAAATCCCGTTGGGCCAGGGCATTACCGGATCGGTAGCCGTCAGTGGAAAAGCGGAAATCGTCAACAATACACAAAAGGACAATCGGTATATTGTCGACGACGCCACACGACAGTCGGAAATATGCGTACCTATACTGCTCAACAACGAGGTGATTGGCGTGATCGACAGCGAACATTCCCAAAAGAATTTCTTCACGCCGCGGCACCAGAGCCTGCTGACTGCCATTGCCCTGCTGACAGCGACACAACTTCAACGCATCCACGCGGAAGAGGACAAACAGAAGGCCGAAATTGAAGTGTTAAAAAACAAGCAAAAAGCGACAGAATCCAGACTGCAGAGTCTGCGTCTGCAGATGAATCCTCATTTTCTTTTTAACGCCCTCAACTCTATTCAGCAGATGATCCTGGCCAATGAGGAGATGGTGGCCACTAAATATCTGTCCCGATTTTCAAAATTATTACGTTCGATCCTGGTGCATAGCGACAGAGAAAGTATCACTCTTCGCGAAGAACTGGAAATATTAAAATTGTATGTTGAGCTGGAGTCGGTGAGATTTAAAGAAGCTTTTACGTATTCCATCGAATGTGATGAAGAAATTGATACGGACGAAGTAAAAATCCCCACGCTGCTGATTCAGCCCTTTGTTGAAAATGCGATATGGCATGGCCTGATGCATAAAGAAGGTATGCGGCATCTTCACATCCAATTTACGGATGGAGGCGACCATGTCCTTTGTGTCGTCCAGGATAATGGCATCGGCCGGGATAAAGCGAGAGAAATGAAATTGGCTACGGGGCAAGGAAAACAACATACTAGCAAAGGAATTGCGGTGTCGATGGAACGATTGGAGGCCATGCAAAAAAATGGTGGCCCTCCGGGCACCTTACACATCGTTGACTTGAAGGATGAACATGGATTACCGAATGGTACCCGGGTTGAAATCAAAATACCTATTCAAAACTAAAGTATATGCTCAAAGCGCTCCTCATTGATGACGAACAACGGGCTACAGATGCCTTGCGGCTGATGATTGTCAAAGGCATTCCGGAGATCACCGAAATCATGGTCTGCAATGATTCACGGCAAGCAGCAGAAAAAATCCATCAGTTTCAACCCGGGCTTGTATTTCTGGATATCCAGATGCCCCATCTGAATGGATTTGAGGTACTCGAAAAAATTCCGAATAAGAATTTCAAGATCATTTTTACCACCGCATATAATGAATATGCCATTCAGGCCATTCGGTACAGCGCATTTGATTATCTGCTCAAGCCCATCGACATGGAAGAGCTGCAGGCCGCCACACAACGATTCCTTGAAGGCCGGGAGGATTACAGGCAGCAATTTGATTTATTGAAAAATATCATGCACAATATGTCCGCGCCATCTGCCGAGGACTTTAGGTTGGCGCTCCCCACGAAGGAAGGGGTTCATTTCCTGCAGCCTCATGAAATCCTCCGTTGCGAAGCTGTGGGCAACTACACCAAATTCTACACCCTGAACGGGAAAACCTTCCTGATCTCCAAAACACTTGGGGAATACGACACCTTGCTGACCCCGCAGCAATTTATCCGCACACACAAAAGCCACCTCGTCAATAAAAAATATATTTCATTTATAGACCACGATGGTTTTGCCGTATTAAAAGACAATACAAAAGTTGAAGTCAGCCGCCGCCGAAAAGAAGAAGTCATGGAATCATTGCGATAAATGTAATTTAGACCCCCATATGACTGGGGCAGACAAA
The DNA here is from genome assembly GCA_964646645.1 of uncultured Saprospiraceae bacterium. Classification (GTDB taxonomy): domain Bacteria; phylum Bacteroidota; class Bacteroidia; order Chitinophagales; family Saprospiraceae; genus Opimibacter. Next base: position 57,975 of record CAZYHJ010000005.1, read on the forward strand.
GAAAATAAGGCTATGGTGCTGCTGACCCTCTTGGGGTATGTAACCAATCTTGTATTCGGATTGACAGGATATATGCAGGAACACAATAGTTATTACCAACTGCTGTGTTTTCAGATTGGTGATGCGGCTGGAATTATGGCAAGCGTCCTCGCGGGTCGATATGTAGGGCTGAGAGGGCAGCATATCGCGGCTTCCGCTTTCATCCTCTTAGGTATAACACATGGCATTTCACTGGCTGCATTAGGTGTGGAAAGCCTGAATATTGAAAAAGGCATAGGGGTTGTGATGCCCATGATTCCTGCATTTCTGCTGATGTATTGGTTTAAGATGACACCGGTTTGGCTGAGAGTGCTTGCATTAATTTCTCCTGCCGCTTTCATCATTACCTACATAGAGGTCTTGAATGGTGCGCCTTATTTCGGATGGTATTCCTATATCGGTTATATGAGCTGGATGCTAGTAGAAGTTCTCTGGGCCTGGTACCTCTATTGGGATTTAAAAAAGTCATCTTCCGTTACCTGATGAGTCTTCTATTTTATAGTAAATAGCTCGTATGCTATTCTTAAGTGAAAAAAGTATCTTGCGATCTAAACGTTTTATCCATTTACACAAAATAAATTCCAATCACCCATGAAGCTCTACATTCCATTACTGGCCGCGCTTATCTTTCTTCTCAGCAACCTTCAAGGACAAACATTTAATTATGAAGAGGTTAAGTTTAAATACAACCTCCCACCTAAAACGCCGTTTACCACTCCATTTAAAACCATCAGCGTTCGTTTTCATGGGGACGACCATCTGAAGCGTTACGGTATCCTGACTTCAGAATTGACCAGCTCAGATTTCAAATTCAAGAAATTTACCAATACACCGGAGCATGGAGACCTTCATCTGGATGTATTTGTAGGCGAACCATCGTACCTCGGTGTGAAGCAGGAAAGTCAGAGCCGAAAGGAAAATAATGTAGATGTCATTTATTACTTCTATCGCGGCACGGTCATCACACCGCTCGCGTATGAGCTGAGGGATGGAGCAAGAAACCTGATCGAAGAGAAGATCGTCTTCAGCGCAAGTGATCACCTGACCTTCACTTCTGACTGGTATAACTCTCCGAGCGAACTTGAAAAGGGTTGGGCGCAAAGCCAAAACATTTCGATCACAAAACAGACAACAGAGATCCTGAGATCGAGTTTAGCTGAAACTGCAAGAACCGTGAGGGACAGCTATGATGACCAGATCATTGAAGAAAAGATCACCATGTTTGACATCAAGAAACCGGAAAAGATCCAGGCAGAGTTTCTGAACACGGCCTTTTCCAAAATAACCAGCGGACTTGCGCAGAACATGGTATGGTCGGATTGGGATGATGCAAAAAAAACAGACATCAAAAACCTGCTGATGAAAGGGACGACCTTCAGCACGGAAGACAATGATGAACGTATTGCCTATGCCATCGCTCATTACGATCTTGCCGTCCTCAACCTTTACTGGAATGATGTTGCCGCTGCAAAGATGCACATCAAAAAAGGAAAAATAGCTGATCGTAAAGTCTATGAATTTGAACAATTAGAAAAACGAATCCCCGCCCTGGAAGGGCGTGGCGTGTCTGACGATGTTTCGTCCAAAGCCTATGTGGCCGCCTATGAAGAAGGAGCGGACAGCAAGCTACCGCCATTGAATAAAGCAGGCGGGGCTACCGGTAGTGCCGTAGCGAGTGACAAATCAAGAACCGTAGATACGGTCTATGCCCGGAATGGAGATGTCATCATCGGCTATACTAAATGTGTACATAAAATGAGAAAAATGGGTGAAGATCAGATGCATGATTTCACTCATGTCGTCATCAATCCGCTCAATAAACCTCAGGAAGAAATCAGTGTCACCTATGACCAAATCATTTACATGAAGCATAAAGGCTTGTACATGATTCCGTTGCCTACCAAAATAGCTACTGCTCCCATTCCACCTATCCACCTATATGAGCCTGTGCAGATATCAACTGACCAAAAACTGGCCCTTATGCGAACTGCATGTCATGAAAGTATGCCTTATGAACTCAGTGCATCCGACATGAGAGCTTACCTCTACACGTATAAGGATAAGAAAGAGGATGAAGATTATGAAATCCTGGCCGTCTCCGGTGGATCACGATATGCACTCGGTCTGAATGGTGCCCTGGCCAAAGATTTTGAGTTTTGTCCGACCATTGTCGCAAGAGCGAAAAACAAAGAATATAAACTTGAGGAAGATTTACTTTCAAGTCTTGTAACTGACTATGATGGGTGTGTAAAGTAATTTGGCTTGAAATCAAAATAATTTACGGATTATGCCTGGAGTGGATGGATTTCCATGCGTCCATACACTCCATTTTTATTTTCACCGGCATTTCCGGAAATTTAACCGAAGGATATAGCCTGCGGATTTCAAGGGAGAAAGCCAGATCTGTTTTGGATTCTTTAAGGCTAGAACATGAAGCCAGATGGATGAAACTTTCTTTGCCTAAGAAAACGAGAGAAGCGCATCCAGCATTTTGAAATACCTGATTGGATTGTATACCTTTAAGGCCTAACCTGTTATTCCAAATGACCAAAATAGTAATCGCCCTTTCCTTCTTAATCTTTTATACAACACAATCTATGATTGCACAAAAACTCGATGGCACCTATCGCCTGATGGGCATCCACGACATGGCCGCCGGATTCAAATTTACCCCGGATGGGCGTTTTCAGTTTTTCTATATCTATGGCGTATCCGACCGAAACGCCACTGGCACATATACGATTGAAGGGGATACCATCAAATTGAAAAGCGACAAGGAACCCGGAAAGGATTTTCAAATTGATCAGCAGCAACGCAAGGGAAAGGGGTACACCATACAGGTTAAAGATCAAAACCCACATTTACTTCAACCTGTGATCTGTTTTTACTTTATCGGTGAACAGCAGTTGATGGCCGAAGCGGACAAAGAAGGTAGAATCCACATCGATGCTCCTGAAGTAGATAAACTCTTTTTGCGTCACGAATATTTCCCTGATATTCCAACGCTGATCAAGGACAAGGATAATCCAAACAACTCCTTCGAAGTATCATTGCTGCCCAGCCTTGGCCAGGTGAGTTTTAAAGGGATAGATCTGTTTATTAAAGAAGATGAGCTCACCTGTCTACCCAATTATTTCATGCCTTTTGAAAATATCACCTTCGTAAAAGAGTAACTGAATCCTTGGCGGATGCTCTTTAGTCGGGCTCCATTTTTCAAATGATAAATATTTAGTGCTTTTAAGCTGAAAACATCAGCCTTTGACCGCTTTTGTCCTAACTTAACCTTTCTAACTCACCTAAATCATTGTACTGATGAATCGCTATTATATTATCTTCTATTTGCTTTCCTTACTCATTTTCATCCCCGGTGCCACTCAGGCTCAATGGGTACGTCAGTATCCCTTAGCTAAAATGGAACATGTGGTGGACATTGCCATTCACCAGGACGGGCATGGGTATGCCGTTGGCGCCGATGACCTCATACTCAGATTAGATCCCGGCACCAAACGCTGGGACTTGCTTTCATCCTGGAACAATAACTGGATCCTTGAATCGGTCGACTATCTGGAAGGCACTTCAGGACAGGTTGTAGCGGCCGGCGGCCAGGGCCTCATTGTTTCGACAAATGCGGGGCAGAACTGGAGTGAAATCGCCGGCGCTCCCGGAGGCATCCTTGCGCTTAAAATTTTGAGTGCCACGGATATCGTAGTCGTAGCAGATGGCGGCGTACACCGCTGGCACAACAATACCTGGGAAGATCTTGATCTGCCTGTCACCTCCGGTGTTGATGGCGGGTATATACACGATGCGCAACATATCTGGTGCTTTACTACAGGAGCCACACCAAGGATTTATTCCACTACAAATGGTGGTGGTGTGTGGAACACAAGCTCCACCGTGGCTCGTCCTGATGCTATTAAATTTTTTGATACTACGTATGGGATCGCTTTTGACGGACGCGAAGTTTGGAAATCTCAAAACAGCGGGATGACCTGGGAATTAGTGAGCGACAATATCATACACAATTCTGTGAATGACTTCACTTTTGGCAGTAGCCCCAACATTATGATGGCCGCAACGCTCAATGGTATTCCTTCCATTTCTACAGACGGAGGTTTAACGTGGGCCCAAAAGGACATGGAACTGATCAATGAACGCAATTATTCCATAGCCGCCAGAAATGATATGGAATTTTGGGTCGGCAATGATCTCAGCAGTGTAACATTAACAACAGACGCGGGTACGAATTGGATAGAGACATCAGGACCCAGTCGCAATCTCTTATATGATGTTTGGTTCCTGAATCGCAACTTTGGATTTTCCGTAGGAACCGGTGGCACTTTGTTGAGGACAACTAATGGTGGTTCGCAGTGGGAGGACAAATCCTTTGGCGAAAGCAGGACATTCTGGACAGTAAACGGCACATCGGCCAATGACGTCTGGATAGGAGCCAGTCAACGCATTTATCATTCCGCAGACATGGGAGAAACCTGGCAGGAAAAACTGTCCACCCTTGGGGCAAATTATGTTGATATCCTCGCCGTGAATGCAAACCTCATCCTGGCATGTTCTTCTTCAGGCATTATTTTGCGTTCTACTGATGCAGGGGCAAACTGGGACACCACATTTCAGACCAATGGCCAGATAAGGTCACTTGCTAAAATTGACAATCAGCGCTTTTTCGCAACTGGATTCAATGGACTCCTGCTTCGCTCAAATGATCAAGGCGCCACCTGGACTCCATTGAGTGCCCCCGAAGCCGGCCTTCAATATGAACAAACGCACTTTATTGGTGATCAGGGTTGGCTTGTGACCTCCAGTTTTAAAAAGACGATGTGGCATACGGCAAATGCCGGCGACACATGGACGCCGATCACATTGCCGATTGAGCGATTCTGGGATGGTGTATATTTTATTTCTCCGGATACCGGAATCGTGGTGGGCCGCTCCACCGGAGAAGGTCGTGCCTACATCACCTTTAATGGTGGCGTGAATTGGCAATCCGGATATATCACTGATTTTGCCTTATATGGTGTTTCGGGATTGCCGAGTCCAAATGGTACGGCATGGATTCATGGTTTTGGATCGGATATTGAAACCCTTCCATACTGTGATTTACTTCCTGTCATTGCCGATTTAACGGGTGAAAATTCGCCTTGTGAAAATGATACCGTCACGTACTCTATTAGTTCGCAAGGGGTAGATCAGTTCTCCTGGTTATTCCCTTCAGGATGGCAAATCCTCGGTGTCGCCAATAACGACACCATTCAGGTGAAAGTTGGCCGAAACGCAGGGACCATTTCCGTAACTGGTTCAAATGCCTGCGGGTTTTCAAGCCCGCTGAGTATGGGTGCCGGCCCGATCCTTTTGCCGGTGGTGGATGACATCTCCGGAGATAATTCACCTTGTGAGGGAGAGATCATTGGTTATAGTGTAACAGCTACTTCCATCAATGATTTTGCCTGGTCATTTCCAGGACCGGATTGGGAAATTTTCGGCCAACCCAATAGTGATGAGATCCAGGTATACGTCGGGGAAACTGCAGGAACCATTTCTGTGACCGGGACCAATACGTGCGGATCTTCTGTTACGGATCTGGCAGTAACGCCTGAATTGCGTCCAAGAATGTACAGCGTATCCGGGCCCGCAACACCATGCGAAGGAGACGTCGTCCAATATGTCGCTGATGGAGAATACTACGATGAAGTGGTCTGGAATTATCCCGCGGACTGGCAGGTGATCGGGGCTTCAAATACTGCCACCATTGAACTTAAAGCAGGAGCTATAGCAGGATTAATTACCGCTGCAGGCGTCAATCCATGTGGCACATCCGCTGTGCCCGAAGCGTTGGTGACACCTTTTGATGTTCCCGATGCCAGTGTGACCGTCAATGGCGATGTACTTTCCCTCTCACATGATGCCACTACATATCAATGGTACCTGAATGGTGAAATTATACCCGGTGCTACAACTGCCCAGTATACGGCAACAGTTTCGGGCGATTACTACGCCATACTTGTATTTGACAATGGCTGCAGCGCGACTACGCCAACCATCAATCACATTATCACTTCCATAGGACAATCTCCTGATGTTGAAGCCATCAATATTTATCCTAATCCAGTAAGTGATCAACTCCATATCCGCGATCTCACTGGTCAAGTCCCCTACTCCATTACCAATCTTGCAGGGTCAACCGTTTTATCCGGCGTGATGAATGATCACGTTATATCCGTTCTTTCCCTTCCTGAAGGGGTCTATATGCTCCGCATGCAACAGGATGAAAAAGTGTTCGGGGCCAGATTTGTAGTGAAAAGAAATTAATCTTTCAAAGGGAAGCAGCCTGAATCTTCATCGCTGCTTCCCTTTGATTTTTTCACTCAACAGCGCGGCTTCTTCAGGCGTGTTCGCATTGAGGAGAATTTCATCAATAGAAGGCCTGATCAATTTTGTATTATAATCGACCAGGATGCCCCTCAGACTTTGCTTGCCACGCTGATGGTACGTTTGCAGGATCGGGTAAATGGAGGGTTCCAGAATCGTGATCCAGGGTTCGGGCATCAGGGTATGAGGATCAAGGAAACTGGTGGCACAGGATGCGGGATCACGAGCGTCTATTAATCCCATCAGTGCGTGGCTGTCCAACAAAGGAAAGTCACACGCGACAACCAACCATGCACAGGTTGGCGCATATTCAAATGCAGTCAATACCGCGCCAAACGGGCCAAGATCGGGGTAATGATCCTCCAGTATCTCCATGTGCGTATCTGTCATCTGCCCCGGCCGGGTCGAGATAAATGTTTTTACGGTCAACGGTTTAAGCAAATGAAAAAGGTATTCTCTTTGGGGCAGGCCATGATAGTTGATCATGCCTTTATCGCTGCCCATCCGCGAGCTATCACCTCCGGCGAGGACCAGGCCGTAGAGGGGAGGGATCTTGTTGGATTTTAACTCGTTTAACACCCTTCCAAGTTAAGGTCATTTTATCAGAAAAGCGTGAGTCGTCAGTCGTGAGTTGTCAGTCGTGAGTTGTCAGTCGTGAGTTGTCAGTCGTGAGTTGTCAGTCGTGAGTTGTGAATTTAGTGAAGCCATAAAACATAGGGTAAGTGACTGGGACCTGTTACTGGGGGCAAAGTGCACGGAGGGTTAGCTGTCTTAATTTACTTATCTTTCCCCACTTTTCCAATCATATAAACTCATAAACCCATAAACTCCTAAACTCCTAAGCTCCTAAACTCCTAAGCTCCTAAGCTCCTTATCTCATCAACGTATAAACTTTCCAACATGAACAAACACCTCTTCATCCGCACTTTTTTCCTCCTGAGTACATTCTTACTGACTCATCAAATGAACGCCCAATCCCTGGTGGGAAACTGGAAAGGGGAAGATGATGGCGAAGTAGGGGTTATCAATTTTGATGAAGATGGTTATGTTTCATTCACGGTCAATGGTGAAGAGATCGGAGGCAAACAATACAAATCCGAAGGCCTGGTGTTTAATATGTTTTACGAAATCAATGATGCGGTCACGCCGCATACGATGGATTTTGTCATTAAAATGGCGGATGACATAGAGGTCGGCAGAATGATGGGGATCTATGCTTTTGACGGCAATGAAACACTGATCATCAATATGAATTTTGACGGCGGCGAGCGACCAGCGGCATTGGATGAAAGCAGTGACAATCAGATCACGCTTTCCAAAATCAAATCCAAAAAGAAAAAGAAAAAATAATTACGAATTACGAATTACAAATTTCGGTTAAGGCAAATAAGAATTTGCCACATACCATATGCCAGTAGGGATTAGGATTATCTTTGCCTTTCAGAAGTACAAACAAATTCGTAATTCGTAATTCGTAATTCGTAATTCGTAATTCGTAATTCGTAATTATCCTATCCCATTAACTCTGCCACAGCTTCTTCTCCGGAATTGATGGCGCCCTCCATAAATCCCTGCCAATCGGCCAGGTGCTCTCCGGCGAAATAGACATGTTGAAATGATTCGCGAAGTGTGGGCATGATACCAAACCATTGTCCTTTGCCATAGAAGGCATATGCTCCGCGGGAATATGGATCCGTGCCCCAATAATACATCAGACTATCATTAAGGTATTTACTGACATCCCCAAAGGCGGGCTTCAATGCTTCCAGTACCACATGTTGGCGTTGCTCTTTGGTCATAGACGCCATGGCATCTACTTTATCCCCGGTGACATATGAGATAAGCACACCAGACTGACCGCCCTGATCCTTGGTCGCATGATAAAAGTAATGCGCCGGGGTATCGGTAATCATATCAAAGTTCTCCGCTTTCCAGAATTTCTCCTTGAAGACAAAGGGGAACTTAGCGATCCGGGCATATTGTAATGCATTCATCGCATCCACCTGATGGGCAGGCAATACGGGATCCCATTTGATTTTCATCAACGCATAGGTGGGGACCGTACAGATCAGTCGGTCCGCTTCAAATGCCCTGGCGCCATCGCATTTGACAAACACACGCTTCTTGGTCTGAACAACGTCAAGCACTTTATGGCTCAGTTTGATGTTATCCCGCCCTACCGCATCAGCCAGTTTTTCCGCAAACATGGAATTGCCACCGCGGATCTTGAGGTCCATTTCATTTTTCTCACTGCTCTCCGCATATTCCGCAAACGCAGCATATCCTGAAGTATGACGAATACTTTCTCCAAAGTCGGTGCTGTCCATCAGGTCACGAAGCAAAAGGTCGCGCTCGGAAAAACCCTGATTAGAGAGCCAGCGCCACCAGTCCATTTTGTCCAGTTTCTTCTTCGCGGCCTCCGTATAGGTGTTCCATACATTCGTTTTATTTGACCAAAACTCCTCCAACTCCTTACTGAGTCCCCATTCCCCTGCTTTGGAATATGCTCCCTGGAGGGTAAGGTGAGTATCAAACTGGTTGTTAAACAGTTCCAGTCCGAATTCCTTGCACATACTGATCAAAGAGGTATGGGAATTACCCACCCACTCCGCGCCGAGTTCAATGACCTGCCCATTGGCTCCATCGGGTTTAAAGGAGTGGACACGTCCCCCAATCCGGTTTCGGGCTTCCAATACAAAAACCTGCACACCTTGTTTCCTTAATAGCCAGGCGGCGGTCAGACCGGCAAAGCCTGCACCAATAATAATGACGGACTGCGGCTTTTTCTTTGGCAGCGTGCTTTTGGCAAATACAGATTGACTGGTCAGCATGCCGGCGCCTGCTACTGTACTTCCGATGATAAAATTCCTTCTGTTCATACGGCGTGGGTTTTGTTTTGAATGGACTATAGGTTTTAAGTTCGTCAGAGGTTAAAAGTAATCTTTTCAGCGGAGGTAAACCAACTGTTGGATTTTAGCTAAAACTTACATTAAATACGTTGAATTCAGGGGATTCCCCTTACCTTTGCGGCAAATATTGCAGGGCTGGAAACAGCAGTTAATGTCTTGTTGTTGCCTTCCCTACATATGCTGAAAAAACTAATCAATCATTATTAAATCTACCCGTATGAATCGTTTTTATTTGAGCATCACCGTGTTATCCGTGATGCTGCTGGCATCGTGCGTGAGCAAAAAGAAATTTGCCTCCATCGAAGGCGATCTCAAAACCTGTAATGAACAACTTGGAAAATGTGGAGAGAGCCTGAATGACTACATGAACCGTCTGCAAGCCGCTACTGCTGAATTGAATACCCTTAAAACCGAAAAGGGACTGAGGGAAGAACAGCTGGCTGACCTGCGTGCACAACTGGATGACTGCAAAGTACAGCGTGACAAGCAAGTGACCCAGGTAGGGGATCTGACCGTCATGTCTCAGGGTGCGAATGAGAATATGAAACTGACCCTGTCCCAACTTGCAGAGAAGGATAAATACATCCACCTGTTGCAAGCCGCCAAATCCAAGGCAGACAGTATCAACCTGGCCCTTTCTGCCAATCTGAAGAATTCGCTGAAGGATGGCATCGAAGACCAGGATGTGGAAATCAAGGTGGACAAAACCGTAGTCATGATCAATCTCTCTGACAAGATGTTGTTCCAGACCGGTAGCGCCAATCTCACTACCCGTGCTTCTGAGGTACTCGGTAAGATCGCCACTATCCTGGAAGAACGTCCTGATCTGGAAGTGATGGTGGAAGGCTATACCGACAATGTGCCCATCAGCACGGATTGTATCAAAGACAATTGGGATTTAAGCGTCAAGAGATCCACATCTGTCATCCGTGTACTCCAGAAAGATTACAAGATTGATCCTAACCGCCTGATCGCTGCTGGTCGTGGAGAATACAATGCATTGGCTCCTAACGACACCAAAGAAGGTCGTGCGACAAACCGTCGTACCCGGATCATCATCATGCCAAAACTGGATCAGTTCTATGACCTGTTGGATCCTACCAAGGTGCCAAAAGGAACAAACTAATCCTTCCATATCTGAAATAAAAAAAGCCCGGAATCTTCCGGGCTTTTTTTTTGCCCTTATGGCATCCGCCTGATGTAGGTCGAATACCTCCGGAAACCTGACTCCGGCAGCCATGGACCTCAGCCGTGAATAATTAAAAGAAATATCCAATTAAAATTATGTACATTTCAAAACTATACCGTTTTAAGCGGTAAGAATGCTATTCTCCTAATCCTCTAAACCTGAGGTTATGCGTTCATTCCTTTCCCTGGCTCTCCTTGTTGCCATATTCCGCCTTTCCTATGGGCAAGTCAGTATTAATACCTCAGCCAATCCACCCGATCCCTCCTCCATGCTGGATATCTCCGGTACCGGGAAAGGATTGCTGATTCCACGGATGACTTTCGCGCAACGAAATTCAATTGACTCTCCGGCCAACGCCTTATTGATTTATCAAACCGATAGCTCGCCTGGCTTTTACTTCAACCGGGGTACACCCGTAACTCCTGAATGGATCTTTCTGCAAGGATTGCCTGGAGAAAATCACCTGGAAGACCGTATTCCGATTGACTCACTCCCCTATACGATTTCAAATACAGGTTCCTATTATGTCACGGACAATCTGAATGGTCCTGTGGGGATCACTATATCAACTTCCAATGTCACGCTTGACCTCAATGGATATTCCCTCGTTGGAACTGTTGGAAACAATTCGGAGGGAATCGAAGTATCTACTGCATCCACCAATATAGTCATCCGCAATGGGGGTATCAGCCATTGGGGGAGAGAAGGGATTAAAGCAACCCTGGCTACGCATTCCAGTTTTGACAACCTACAGATTCTGAACAACAGTCTTGACGGAATAGCTGCAGGAAACAACAACCAAGGATCATTCCTTCTGGCAGGCAACAATACATTTGACGGTATTGATTTTGGAGAAAGTGCAGTACTCCTCCATTGCACTGCCGGAAATAATCTCAATGATGGCATCGAAGCAGATGCCGGTTCAAGCTTATTGCAATGCACAGCACGTGACAACGCACAAAACGGAATCCGAACTACCGGGTCATCAACCATCACCAATTGCAGCGCTACAGAAAATAATAATCATGGCTTCTCCTGCGGGTCAGGATCCACGTTAAGTCAGAATGTGGCCTCCAATAATTCCCAGAGTGGTTTTTATCTTTTCAGTTCTTCGCTGGCCATCGGAAATACGTCCAAAACCAATGGAAACCATGGGTTCGAATGGCTCAATGATTGTGTCCTTGAATCCAACACGGCTTCTCTCAACGCCTACTCTGGCTTTAGTACGACATATACCGGTGGCAAAGTCGATGGCAATACCAGTACCGGCAATGCCAACCATGGATATAACATCCAGAATACAGGGGGCTGCCAGGTTACCCGGAATACAGCATCCGGCAATGGTATCAGTCCATATAATGTGTTGGCCGGAAACACCTTTGCCTCTGTAATTACTTCCGCGACCATCAACACGAATACGAACCCATTTGCCAACTTTCAATTATAAACCCCGGCATCATGAAAAAACTATACCTCCTCTCCATTCTCTTCATCAGCTTGATTCCATTTAGTTACAGCCAGTCTGATATCAGTAATGATACTGTTTGCATCATGCCCGGAATGCCTTTCATGTATAATGTAACGGCAAATGACCTGCTATGCCAGAATCCCCCTCAGTGTCATGTGATGCTGACCATGCCTTCATCCTGTTTTGAATTAACCATTAGTGGTGATTTGATTTATACCGGCACAGCACCGGAATGTTGCGGTGAGTTTGTCCTCAGGTACGGATACCTGGGACTGCCTGGATTATTTGCCGACATCTACATCACAGTAAAATGTCCGAAACCGGATTGTGGCCTGGTCGAACTTGAACCCATTGACAACAGTGCAGGCGGGCAGGGCAAGGTGACCTTTAACGCCTGCGAAAACAGTACAGCAACATATTACTTTAACCATACGATCGGCAATACCTATTCCTGGATGGTCACCGGAGGAACTTATGTTGTCGTAGACTCAGGTATCATCAATGTCAACTGGGGAAATATGGGGAGTGGCATGGTCAGCCTTACAGTAACTAATGGAAATACAGTACAGACTCACATGTATTGTGTCAACATTCTGGCCGGTCCTATCGCCGCATTCACTCCATTGTCAACCAATGTCTGTCTCAATTCACCAGTGAGTTTTATCAACAATAGTATTGGGGGAACAAGCTTTTACTGGGATTTCGGAGATGGAAATAATTCAAGTGCATTCTCTCCGACACATACGTATACCACGCCGGGTGTATTTACTGTCACCCTCTATGTCATGCAAACCAATTATGACCCCAACGGGAATCCCTTGTGTTGTTGCAGTGACTCCATTTCAATGAACATCACGGTCGATGAACTTGAAGGCCCTGATATCCTTTGGATCTCCACCCTCTGTGAAGGTGATTCCTCATGCTACTGGACGACTGCGACAGGATGCAATTATACCTGGACCGTAGTAGATGCCAATAATGTTCCTGTCACTTTTACAGGACAAGGCAATGACACGATTTGTCTCTCCTGGGGTCAGGGGCCCTATGGCATCGTCACGTTGCAGCTAAGTAATTGTTCAGGTAATTATTGCCTCCAGCCTGTTTCCGTTGTGGTACCCATCATTGATACCAATGCTGTGATTACCGGGCCCACTGTCGTTTGTGCAGGTGCCTCTGCTACCTATACATTACCAAAGTGGATGAGTGTCAAATATAATTGGCAGGTCATGGGAGGAACTATTGTATCCACCGATACTATGTCCAACACGATCACGATCCAATGGGGAGGAGGGCCGATGGGGATGATCATGGTGGATTACTCCAGTAAATTTCTCAAAAACCTTCCTGAACATGATGATGATGACTGTCATGGCATGTCATCGCTTAAAGTAAATATTCTGCCGGACTATGCCCTTTTAGCACCGCCTTCTTCGGCCTGTGTAGGGGATATGTCCTTCTTTACCACGGATACGACAGCGGCAAATGGATTTACGTGGAATATAAGCCCGTTGATCACTCCGTTTCCAATTGTAGGACCAAACAACATTACCGTGACCTGGCCATCACCCGGGACCTATACCGTATCCGTTTTTCCAAATGGCCCTAATCCTTTCTGTAATGACACACTTTATGCTACCGTGCAGGTCATACAAGTGCCGCCTCCTGACAGCATTGTCGGTGAGATCCTGATTTGCCCGGGTGATACCTATACATACACAGGATTCAGTGCGACTCCTGGAATGGGATTCACATGGAATGTGACAGGGGGTGTTCCCGCAACTTTTACAGGAAATCCTGTGACCATCACATGGAATGCCAACGGACCATATTCCATATCCCTCAGCCAGTTTATGCTGAGCGCACCTGGTTGCAGTTCAGCACCCATAACCTTCACCGTTACTGAAAAGATGATCAATGGCCCCTTGCTCATCAATGGTCCGAATGGCTGCATCAATGATGTCGCCATGTACTCTTTATCACCCGGACAACCCTCCGGAACAACATATCTCTGGAATGTCAATCCTCCTGCAGCGGGAAGTGTCGTCATGGGTCAGGGATCCCCCATGGTGGATATCCAATGGAATAATACCCCCTCATCGGTGACGATCACCTGTGATGTAACCCTGTGCGGCAATACACTACAGGCCATGAAAGTGATCACACTTGCTGCTCCTGTACAGCCAACGATTACTCAAATTGGCATACTGTGTCCAAGCGTAAGCGCCATGCTTGACGCGGGACCAGGATTTGCATCTTACCTGTGGTCAAATACGATGACTTCCCAGACGATCGCGATCAGCGGACCCGGGGTGTATACGGTTACGACGACGGATAATAATGGTTGTACCGCTGTTGATAGTTATGAAGCCTTCAATGTCCCCGGTCCAGTCGCAGATATCAGTACGTCAGATCCGCTCACGCTATGCATCATGCCGCCTTCACCGGCCAGCATAACCCTTTATGCGCTGACCAATCCAAATTACAGTTACCAATGGTATTGCAATTTCTCCCCGGTCGGCACCGGCAATCCTTTTGTACACACCAATACCAATGTCGCAGGCACTTTTTCCTATTTTGTAGTCGTCACGGACAATACCACCGGTTGTACTAAACAAAGTAATACCATTACGGTAACGCAGATGGTTTGCACCGGCGGCGGTGGCGGATGTATGCCTGCGCCTTACACCTTATCCATTACGGATATGAACAGTACACCGTTTTGCAATGATGTTGTGTTCACTACCACCTTTACATCGGCAACGCTGCAATCCTGGAACTTTGGCGATCCCGGAGGGAATAGTTATACCGGCCCGATTTCCAATCCGACACACACCTATTCGAAAGCCGGATACTTCTTAGCAACCGTTTATGCCACTGTGCCGAATACAATGCCACCCCCTACGCTTTGCACCGTCAGTGCATCTACACAGGTAGTCGTCCCCGTGGCGGCGGAATTTAAATGTTCGAACATGTGCCGCACGTTTACCTTCACCGACTTGAGCACTTTTGTCCCTGGAGAAACAATCACGAATTACTTCTGGAGTTTTGGTGATTTCAACACCTCGTCTGGTCCCAACCCGATCGTCATGCATACCTATACTTCAGGAGGTACGTATACGGTCACCCTTACTGTGACAACGGCCAACGGATGTCAGGCCACCTACAGTAAAATGATCACTGCTCCTTCTGACCCTAATGCAACTTTTTCAATGGCCCCCAATCCCGCATGTGTAGGTGATGCCGTTGTCTTTACACCTACCTCCACTTCAGGCATCGTATCCTGGCTTTGGTCATTCGGGGATGCCAGTACTAACGGCTCACCCAATCCATCTCATGCCTATTTGTCCGGCGCAACGTACCCGGTTTCGCTGACAGTGACCGATGTGAATGGGTGCACTGCCATGGCCAATTCAAGCATACTTATTCATCCTACTCCAACCGTTGGCCCAATCACGATCGCCCCCTCCGCAACCATCTGCCAGGGAGATACAGTAACGCTAACGGCGGATCCGGGATTTACTGGCTACCTCTGGAATACGGGCGCTACGACACAAGTCATCCAGGTCACGATGACCGGAACATATGGCGTGACCGTAACGGATGCCAATGGCTGCACTGCTGTGCCTGACTCTGTTGATATCAACGTGATCACTGCACCTCCAGCCATCATCAGCGGAAGTCATTATATCTGTGACAGCATGTGCATCACGCTGCAGGCTAACATAGGTTTTAATTTCACCTATCAATGGCTGGATTCAACATTGAGTATCATCCCCGGAGAAATACAACCTACATTGATGATTTGTGGCAACAACTTCCTGGATACAGTGTATGTCGAGGTTACGGATGCGAATGGTTGCAGCTCGATTTCTGCACCATGGTGGCTCAGTCTTGCGACGGCGCCTCCCGTGGCTGTGGTTTTGCTTTCCGGAGATTCATGTGCAGGGACTCCGAAAGTCTTATCGGTCTCGCCGGTACTTTCCTACTGTCAGTATTACTGGAGTACGGGTGCGACAGGTACTGGTATTGTTGTTTCCCAGGCCGGCACGTATACTGTACTTGCTGTAGATACGACGACCGGATGCTCTTCCACTGCCAGTATTGTCATTCATCCACTGCCGGATCTGTGTCTCGTGCCGGTCGGATGTTATACCATGTGCTTAAATGATACTTTATGCGGCCCCCCCGGGTTGAGCATGTATCAATGGAATAAAAACGGAGTGCCGATTCCCGGAGCAAACATGCAGACCTATATCGTAATGATGAATGGAAGTTATTCCCTGACCGGTACGAATAGTTTCGGTTGCAGTGCGACTTCAGATTCATTGATCATCATGGTAGTGGAATGTTGTACCGATACGAGTACCACCGTCACGGCGGATCCGTTGCCTGCTTCGGGGGATAGTTGCTGCTGGTCATTCTCTTATATCAATACCCTGACCGCGGCCTCTGCTTTCCAGATAATGACACAGGATGCGGATATCATGGTGGATCTGGGTTCTGTTGATCCTCAGCTTTCCATTTTTGCCACCACAAACAACTCAGTGACATTTGTCAATAGTGTACCCGGGGACAGTATCCCGGCGGATACCCTGGCAGATTTTATTGAATTATGCTTTAAGAACATAACCAACAGTCCCATTGAAGTCATCATCCAATGGTTTGACAGCACCTTTCATGTCGTGTGTAAAGACACCCTTTACCTGGAATGTGATGCTGAGCCACCATGCCTGTATGTGGTCAACGATTCCATCTGGTGTGATCTTGACCTGGTGGTGTATGAAATGGAATTATGTAATCCTGCATACAATCCTTATCCCATCTCCTTTGTCAATATCAATAATTTCTCCCCGTCAGGGATTACCGTGACACCTCCTGCACTCAACCTCGTGAATCCTTTGCTGCCTGGACAATGCAGCACGTTCATCTTTATCCTGAGCGGTGGAAACTTTTCCAACCAATATTTCTGCTACAACCTGACGGGGCATGAAACTGATCCCGCAGTGGATTCAGCGGCACTTTGTTGCACACTTGACACTATGTTTTGCATTCAGATACCAGGTTGCACACCTTGTGACAGCATGTATGTCTCTGAGGTGGAACCTGTTGATACAGAAACTGACTCTTGTTGTTATGCCATCACGTTGTATAACTATTATGACTCCCTGCTCATCGATGGTATTGACATTTGTATTGTGACTCCGGGCAGCACGATGACGCTGGACAATGAACTTGGGAGTAACTGGTGGACAGAGGACATCACAGAGGTGATGGCCTCCATTAACTATGATGACCCGGACAACCCGGACAATCCGTATTTACCTATTGGTCCTGTGACTTTGCCTGTGATTTGTGTATCGGGGGATGAATTACCCGTCACCGCTATAGAGATCAAATGGATGCACGGAGATTCAATAGTATGCAGGGATACCGTGGAGGTGAATTGCGGTGATTGTGGTTATTTTGAAGAACTCATCTACTGTGATACCAGCGGCAACTGGATTATTGAAGGGAGTATCACCAACAATACACCCTATACTATAGGTTCTGCTTACATCTGGTTTGAAGATCCGCTCTTGTCGGCCTACAATCAAAATATTAATACTGGGTTACTGGGTCCGGGCAATACCTATGGCCCGTTGCAGATACTACTTGGTGCACCGGCTGAAGAAGGGGACACCATTTGCATGATCGTCACGCTCCACACAGAAGATCATGGTGAACAGCATGAAAATTGTTGTGCCTTTAAAGTGCTTTATGTCTTGTCAGATTGTGATGATGCGGATAAGCCATGTGAATGTGGTCCTGCCTTCTTCCAGGAGGTAGATAAAGGCATCACGTGTGACTTCAGTCCCGGTGGTAATACCGTCATCTTCTCTCCGACAGGCCACCTGGATGAGGATTGTGACCGGGTGGTGTGGATCTGGGGCCATGACAATCTTACCTCCACCACCTTTGGGAATGAAAGCATCATGCATACCTTCCCCGGACCGGGCGAATATGATGTATGTATGATCGTGTACCGGAATACCCCCACGGAGGAATGCAAACTCAAGGTGCAAAAACAAGTGACTATTTTCCCGCCGGGAGCTCCTCCGATCTTGTTTCCAAATCCAAGCACCAATGAATTATATCTGCAGCTCCGACAGGATCATCCTTCGCTTCGGGTGATGGTCTTTGATATGAGCGGCATGGAATTACTGGACATCACCACGCAAGGGGAGGCCGGACAGATCATCAATATCCCTATAGGGTCATTTACTGAAGGTGTATACACTGCCAGGCTGACGACGACTGAAAACCAATGGATCAGAAGATTTATGAAGATCAAATAACCCGGTAATGGCCCTTTTATGGAATATTCATCTGAAATACAGAGATGGTAACACCAACCAATTGTAGTTGCGTATAAAGGGAAAGAACCATAACTGTAATCGGTATTGGATCAGAAGGTGAGTGACTCTGCGATCTGCTGAAGATCGTCTCTCAGCTCCGGCTTCTTTTTATCGGCCATAATGATGATCTGCCACATCTTATTTCCTTCAGTGATCACGATATCCATAAATTCGTGTTGCTTTTCCCCTTGAATCAAGTTGCCTCGCTGGTAAACAGCGTTTTTACCGGAGACCTTTTTATCAACGGTACTCAGAATGGCTACCTGCATTCCGGTCTGTTCCCATTGCCCGTTTGTTCCATTAATAGCCCCCCTGCCGTCAGCAGTGATATCATCGTTATACCGGATAGCCATTAGGGTGATGACGAGACCTCTTGGTTTGTCCTTGAGGTAATAGGCATCATACTGCTTGAAATAAGCACGGACCGATGGTGGGATGCTTGGATTCTGAGGCGAAGGTTGGCCAGGGAGTTTTAGTTTCAATGCCGGCGACCCAATTGAAAAATCGATCCACGTTTCATCTAACTGGGCAAATGCCAGCGTGGGTGTGAGGATGCATAAGATGATGAAAAATCGCATGAGGTAAAATTTAATGTTGTAAGACTTACCCGTAAAGATACCTGAGCACGCGTAAGGGCTGCAAAGTTGCCAAATATTCATAGACCCGGATGTTAAGCCGGGGTTAATCCGGCAAGATGTACTTTTGCACCTTATGGATTCACTCACGCAGATCGTCCTGGGTGCCGCAGTGGGCGAGATCGCGCTCGGCCGCAAAATCGGAAACCGGGCTATGGTCTGGGGAGCCATCGGAGGCACCATTCCCGATCTTGATGTACTGGCCAATCCATTTCTCGATGATATCGAAGCCCTGGCGTTTCATCGGGGCATCACACATTCCATTTTCTTTTCGGTGGTTGCCCCATTCTTCTTCGGAGGACTTGTTCATAAACTTTATGATTCCCGGTTTCATAAATCCAAATGGTACAAGGGCTTTATAACCCTGCTCAATGTCCTGATCATAGGTGGAATAACGTATGGGATCAACTACCTCTTTCTTCATGACGGCTATCCCAGGTGGTGGTTTCTGCTGATCACCATACTCCTGGCGCTGTTTCTTCTGATGCGGCTGTACCGGTATTATGTCAGGAAAGATCTGGAAGAACCTGATGTCTCCTTCCGGCAATGGTATTGGTTGTTTTTCCTGGCCTTTTTTACTCATATTCTGCTGGATAGTTTTACAGCGTTCGGCACCCAGGTATTTCAACCCTTTTCCAATTTCAGAGTTGCATTCAACAACATTGCCGTTGTAGATCCGCTGTATACAGTTCCATTTCTGATTTGCCTGATCATTGCTGCTTCGCTCAGGAGAACTCACCCTAAGCGTGCATTTTTCAATTGGCTGGGTATTGGCCTGAGCAGTGCGTACATGCTCCTGACGATGATCAATAAGCAATATGTGGACAAAGTATTTGATCAGGCACTGGAGCATCGTCATCTGGATGTCAGTCGATGCCGCACGAGTCCTACCATCCTGAATAATCTCTTGTGGTCATGTGTGGCCGAAGGACCTGATCAATACTATGTAGGCCAGTATTCCATCTTTGACAGCAATCCTGATCTGCATTGGTTAAATGTAATTCCAAAGGATGATTCCCTGCATCAGGCCTGGTCCGGAAACCCTGACTATCAAACCCTGGAATGGTTTTCGGACGGCTACCTTGGCGCGTTTAAAACGGATTCTGTCATTGTGCTCTCTGATCTGCGATATGGAGGCATGACCGATACGATCAATAGTTACCGGGATCTTGTATTCAATTTTAAAGTTCGTAACCAAAATGGCGTACTTACCTTTTCAGAAAACAGGGAGCCTCCGGAAGGGAAGATTGGAGATTTGTTCAGAAAACTGTGGAAAAGGATGCTTGGATATTGAGCAGAGGGCAGAGCAGAGAGGCAGATCGTAGCGCAGCGTAGATCCCGCAGTGCCGCGAAGCCACTAAGCGGGATGTCAGACGTGAGACGTGAGACGTGAGACGTGAGACGTGAGACGTGAGACGTGAGACGT
>CAZYHJ010000006.1:0-4530 GCA_964646645.1 uncultured Saprospiraceae bacterium
CGCAAGATCGTCAAACAAGCCAATGGGATCATGATCGCCCGGGGAGACCTCGCGGTAGAAGTGGCCATGGAGAAATTGCCCACCATTCAGAAGGAAATAATCAAACTCTGCATCGAAAGATCCAGACCAGTGATCGTCGCCACACAATTGATGGATTCGATGATCAACAACCCCAGTCCGACCCGGGCTGAAATCACCGACGTAGCCAATGCCGTACTGGATGGAACTGATGCGGTTATGCTCAGTGCCGAAACTTCAGTGGGGAAGCATCCTGTCAAGGTGGTGGAAGCCATGAATAAAATCATCCGAGAAGCCGAAAAGCATTATAGTCCGAGCATCCAGTTTTCCGTTCCATCCCCTAAATCCCGCACCTTCTGGTCGGATACGGTATGCTATCATGCCGCCCGGATGGCCCAGGAAGTGGACGCGAAAGCCATTATCGGGATGACGACCTCCGGATTCACGGCCTTTAAGATTTCATCTTATCGGCCGATCCATTGCCGGATCTACGTTTTTTCCGAACAAAAGTACATTCTTAACACCCTCAACCTGGTCTGGGGCGTCAAGACCTATTATTATGATAAGCTCACCTCCACAGATGAGACCATCTATGATGTCAACAATATCCTGCTTCTGGCAGGTAAGGTGGCCCAGGGCGATATCGTCATCAATACGGGAAGTATGCCCATCCATAAAAAGTACCGAACCAACATGCTGAAACTGACGTTGGTGGACTAACCTGTTGGCTGGATAACTAATTTGCCATTTATTCGTTTTTACTTTGCCTGCCGGTTTCACGTAAGTTCCGGTGCACTTTGGTCCGCATGCGCAGTCTTTTATTCATCACAATTTTATTGATCCTAAGCTCTGGCCTGGGACATGTACTTTCTGCGCAGACCCGACCTACGGCTCAACAGGTCACCATTGAGAAGAAACTCATCGATGGCAATAAATACATCATGCTGGGAGACTGGGAGAAGGCAGAGGCATTATTTCGGTCAGTCCTTGACGAAGATGTCAATAATAGTGCAGCTTGCTATGAATTGTCCCGCACACTGACCGCCACCGGACGTTTCAATGATGCACTCACCTACATTCAAAAGGCTGTCCGGTTTGAGCCTGATAATGAATGGTATCTCCTCATGGAGGCTGACATCCGGGAAAAATCAGGGGATCTTTTTGCCACCATGGAGGTCTATGACCGGCTGATGAAATTGAGACCTGGCAAACCTCATTATTATGAAATGCAGATCAGCCTGTGCAAAAAGACGGGCGATAATGAGCGTTTGCTCAAAGTGCTGGATGCGTATGAGTCTTCCCGTGGATTATCGGAGAGTATCACCCGGACCCGTTTTGAAGCCTTGGATAAATTGGGAAGAAAGGAAGAAGCATTGGCTGCATTACATAAATTGACAACGGTATATCCTTACAATCTGGAGTATAAGTTTCTCGCAGCCTCTTATGCGCTAACTTCAGGTCAGGAAGACAAAGCCACAAAATATTATCAGGACATTCTCACCATTGATCCGCAAAATTCACGGGCCAAACTGGCGTTGGCGAGTTCGGAAAAGCAGGAGGGAAATGATGTGGGCTATTTGCGTTCCATCATGCCCGTAGTCAGTAATCCGACGATTGAGATTGACATCAAACTCAAGGAGATTATTCCTTATGTCATAACGTACTCTAAAACAAAAGAACCGGAATTAGGAAATGCATTACTTGATGTAACACAGCAGTTGATTAAAACCCATCCTAAGGACGCAAAATCCTATGCGATTCATGCTGATATTCTTTCCATACAAAACCGAAGAACGGAAGCCATAGAAGCATACAAACAGGCGACGGTACTGAATGGTAATATTTATATCGTGTGGGAACAATTGTTGGCGCTGTTGATGTCAGAGCGATCTTACGATGAATTGATTCGTCAGTCAGATTTGGCGATCACGAATTTTCCAAACCAGGCTTACCTCTATTACACCCTGGGATATGGATATTATAAAAAGGAGAGATTCAACGATGCATTAGATGTCTTGAATGAATCTCTGATCATGACAGGTAAAAATCAGGGACAAAAGATCAGTATTTATAATCTGTTGGGATTGACCTACGATGAATTGGGTGACCTGGATAAATCATCGATTGCATTTGAATCTGCTTTGGCCATTGATGCCCGTAACCCTGAGACACTTGCTCAATACAGCCTGATGCTGAGCCGCAGGATCAGTCAGAGTGAAAAGGCAATCGAAATGACCGCGAGAGTTTTAGCTCAGGAGAATCTCACGCCTGCGATATACGAGATTGCGGCTGAGGCACTTTATAATCAGAAGAAATACAAGGAAGCTTACACTTCCATTCAGAAAGTTCTGGCTTCTGATCCTTATGGGGATGCCTACAATCTTGCCGGGGACATATTGATCAAGATGGGAAACACCACCGAGGCTGTGGCCATGTGGCAAAAAGCACTGGCTGCCGGATGTACCGATACGGAGCTGAAAAGAAAAATTTCGGATCCAAAGGCACAATAATCCGTTTTGGATTGTTACAATAACCTATACACACACGTCGTATATCCATACGAGATATGAGAAACCTCCCGATTTACTTTGGACTGATCCTGCTTTTGGGTGCGCAAGCCTGTAAAAGCAAAAAAACGACCGGGGATGCCGGACCTGTGCCCGTGGAAGAGGCTATGGCCCCTGAAGTGTCCGCTATGCTCAGGAAACTGGCAGAAACACAGGTAGATTATACCTGGTTTGCCGCCACCGGGCAGGGAAAAATGGATTGGGATGGTCAACGGCTGAGTGCCAGGGTCAATGTGCGCATCCTGCATGACAGTATAATTTGGGTGCAAATTCAAAAACTTGGTTTTGAAGTCGGAAGGATGCTGGTGACCCCGGATTCGGCTTTTTTCATCAATCGGTGGGAAAGGACCTATGCTTCCGGCCGGACCATTGATTTCTTAAGAGAATACAATGTTCCCGCAGATTTCAAGATGTTCTCCCTGGTCTTTACGGCAGGGGCATATCTGCCTCCGCGGATCAATAAGTCAATGATCGAACCTGATGGATCCATGGTCATTCAATCATCGAATGGTATGCATGCGCAGCATTGGCTGGATCAATCATCGTTATTAATCAGATCACTGATCACAGACCCGCTCGATCGGGAGTGGTATGCTGTGTTTTCTGACTATCAGCGGACCAATTCGGGGCAAAAATTTCCCTACAAACGCTCCAATACTCTGGTTATTGATGGTCAACCCAATGTTTTTGACCTGGAATACACGGAAATGACGATCGATGTGCCGCAGGAATTTCCTTTTTCCATACCTTCACATTATGAAAAAATATAATGTGTCTGGAAACAGGGTATTGACGCTTGCATTTATTTTACTGTCATTATCTCTTTCGGCACAAAAGGACCGCAGTGACCTGGAGGCTCAGCGAAAGGCATTGGAAAGTCAGATCAAGTCTACTTCTGATATCCTCGCTAAGACTCAAAAGAGTAAAACCAAATCCGTCAATCAACTGAAGGCCCTGAACGCCCAGATTCGCCAGCGTCAGGAAATGCTGGATGCGATCAACAGAGAAATCAAGGAAGTCGATCGGGAAACAGCCTTGCAGGAAAAAAATAAAACTGCGGCTGAAAAAGGGATTCAGCAACTCGAGACGAGGCTCTCTTTTGCCCTCAGAACTGCCTATATCCGCAGTCAGTTGCAGCCGGATTGGATATACCTCATCAGCGCGCAGTCCATTGGTGAAGCCATCTCCAGGTGGGTTTATATGCGGCAGTATAAAAGTTATGTCCTGGCCCAGATGAAAGCTTTGTCGCAGAAGAAAGAAAAACATCAGACGCTGATTGCCCAGCTGGAAGAAAACCGCAAGGCAAAAACACAATTATTCAGCGCCGAGGAAGAGCAGAAAAAGGAAATACTGGTCGAACAAAAGTCACAACAGGCTATGGTCAATGACCTCAGTAAGGAAGAAAAAAAGCTGAAGTCGCAATTGGCCGCCACGCAGGAAAAAAAGAAAAAGCTGGACGATGAAATTGCGCGCCTGATCAGGGAAGAAGGAAAGAAGATGAATACCTCAGGATTGAGTTCAGCACCCGAAACCAAAGCACTCAATGATCAGTTTTCTGCCAACAAGGGAAAACTGCCCTGGCCTGTGAGCAAAGGATTGATCACGGATCGTTTCGGCGAACATCCGCATCCCGTGCTGAAAGGCATCAAGGTGCAAAACAACGGCATCGATATTCAGTCCGAAGAGCGTGCTCAGGTCAAGAGCCTGTTTAACGGCACCGTTGCTTCCGTGACCAATATTCCAGGCTATGATTACATGGTGATGGTACGGCATGGATTGTACTTTACGGTCTATTCCAAACTTGCCAGTGTCAGTGTGAAGAAGGGAGATACTGTGACCACCGGACAATCATTAGGCATTCTCGGATCAGAAGAGCCTGAACTTCATCTCGAGATCTGGCAGGATAAGACCAAGCTCAATCCGGAGACCTGGCTTGCGAGAAAGT
>CAZYHJ010000006.1:4630-69206 GCA_964646645.1 uncultured Saprospiraceae bacterium
TAACTTGCGAACAAGCGGGTGATTATTAAATATATTTACACAATAAACACAGATACTTCATGGCCATAGCCAGAAACAAATGGAACCTCGGTGAAAAAAAGAAAACTCCGCAGGGACCTCATAAAGAAAGAGCAGTTTTGATAGGTGTCGTGATCCCTCCGCAAACGGAAGAGAAGGTGGTGGAGTACATGGATGAGCTGGAGTTCCTGGCCCAGACAGCGGGTGCGGATACGGTGAAGAGATTTTTACAGAAGCTGCCAAAACCTGATTCCAAGACATTTATCGGCAGTGGAAAGGTAGAAGAGATCGGGAAGTACATCGAGAGCCACGAAATTGATCTTGCGATTTTTGATGATGACCTCACCGGAAAGCAAACGAGTATACTCGAAGAAATGTGGAAGGTCAAGATCGTGGACCGCACGAGCCTGATCCTGGACATTTTCGCTTCACGTGCGCAGACCGCTCAGGCAAAGGCACAGGTTGAGTTGGCACAACTCCAATACTTACTGCCACGATTAAGAGGATTGTGGTCCCACCTTGAACGTCAGCGTGGAGGTATCGGAATGAGAGGTCCGGGAGAGATGGAAATTGAAACGGACCGTCGTATTGTGCGGGATAAGATATCCTTGCTTAAAAAGAAGCTGGAAAAAATTGATCAGCAAAGCATTACGCAACGTAAGAATCGCGGGGAGTTGATCCGGGTTTCTCTCGTGGGGTACACCAATGTGGGCAAATCCACGCTGATGAATGTATTGAGCAAAAGCGAGGTGTTTGTAGAAAACAAATTATTCGCCACCCTCGATACTACGGTGCGGAAAATTGTTTTTGGCACCATGCCTTTTTTACTCAGCGATACGGTAGGCTTTATCCGAAAACTTCCCCATCATCTTGTGGAGAGTTTTAAATCCACACTGGACGAAGTACATGAAGCAGATATTTTGCTGCATGTCATCGATATTTCTCATCCACAATACGAAGATCATATTCAGGCCGTCAATCAAACGTTGCTTGAAATTAAAGTAGAGCAAAAGCCCACGATCCTCGTACTCAATAAAATCGATCAGTACCGTAAAAACCACTACGACGACTACCTCGAGCAAAGTGTGAAAGATCAGATCGAAGAAGAAATTCAGGACAGGCTGCGTAACGAATACGGCATGGAGACGGTATTGATCTCCGCGGCGACAGGTGAAAACATGGATAAGCTGCGTGAGGCCATGAACCGGTTTATCGGCGAGGCTTACGAAGTGCGTTATCCTTATCGAGTAAAAGAATGGTAAATAGCATGCAACAATCCTATGTGCCTGATGGCGTATTGATGCAGAAGTATGCAGATCTCTTATTGCATTACTGTCTGCAGGTTAAGGAAGGACAACGGTTATTTGTGTCCAGTTCTTTTCTGGCCGAACCCCTGCTCCTTGAAATTCACCGTGAAGCGACAAAGTCAGGTGTTGCTGTGGAGTATGACCTGGCATTCAGAGATAAAGGTTTTGTGTATTGGTTGGAAGCAAAGGGTGAATTGTTGGATAAGGAGCCGGTGTTCCAGACCTATGCGATGGAGCACTTCGATGCCTACCTCGCCATTCGCGCGCCTTACAACCTGCACGAAGATCTTCCTGCCACTCCTGAACAGAAGAAGAGAAGAGCAGCAGCAGGAGCGAGAGCCAACCAGTTTTATTTTTCACGCACGGCGGATAAAAGTATGGTCCGCAGCCTTTGTCAGTATCCAACACAGGCTTCAGCGGACGCGGCAGGAATGACGCTTGAGGAATATGCCACATTTGTCTTTAATGCATGCCGGTTGGATGAACAGGACCCTATGCAGGCCTGGCTTGAAGTGCGAAAGGAGCAACAGCGTTATGTTGATTTTCTCAATACCTGCGATCTGATCCAATATAAAAATGAAAAGACCGATATACGCTTTTCTGTCAAGGATCGTATATGGATCAATAGTGATGGACGAGCCAATATGCCGTCAGGCGAAGTATTTACAGGACCGATTGAAGACAGTGTGGAAGGTGTTGTACATTTTGATTATCCTACCGTTTATAATGGTCATGACGTGAAGGGCATAACCTTATGGGTGGAGAAGGGTCAGGTGGTAAAGTGGGAAGCTGAGCAAGGGCAAAATGTATTGGACCAGATCTTTGCCATCGAAGGTTCCAGGTATTTTGGAGAAGTGGCCATTGGCACCAACTATCGCATCCAGCGCGCCACGCGTAATATTTTGTTTGACGAAAAAATTGGTGGCAGCATCCACATGGCCATCGGACAGTCCTATCTGCAGACCGGTGGTAAAAATCAATCCACCGTGCATTGGGATATGATCTCGGATATGAAGAAGGGCGGTGAGATCATTGCGGATGGAAGAGTGATCTACAGGGATGGTTATTTTATCAGTGATCTGTGATCTGTATTGTGATGTGGTGATTTGGTGATGGAGTGATGTGGTGATGGAGTGATTTGGATAATACTTTTTTTACCGGTCCCGATAACAATGGGAGTTAAAGCAAGAATTCTCTATCCACTGCTCTCTGCCCTATGCTCTCTGCCCTATGCTCTTTGCCCTATGCTCTTTGCCCTATGCTCTTTGCCCTATGCTCTTTGCCCGTATTTCCATTTGGAGTTGTATTTTGGCCAACTTTTAGGGTTGGCAGGATATTTGTCAGTCCTGGTACCGTAAATCAGACAAAATGAGTTCAGAAACCAAGCCCAAAGAGGTCAATATCGACCTCGAGATCGCTCAGAATGCTCCTATACGCCATATCCGTACGATTGCCGAGAAACTGGGCATCACGGAGGATGACCTTGAATATTATGGGAAATACAAAGCAAAATTGCCTCATTCCCTGATCAATGAAGATAAGGTCAATCAATGCAATCTGATCCTGGTGACGGCTATCAGCCCTACTCCTGCAGGTGAAGGAAAGACTACGGTATCTATCGGATTGACGGACGGTCTTAATAAGATCGGAAAGAAAGCCGGCGTGGCCCTTCGCGAGCCTTCCCTGGGACCAGTGTTTGGCATTAAAGGCGGAGCAGCCGGTGGAGGATATTCCCAGGTGATTCCCATGGTGGACATTAATCTCCACTTTACCGGTGATTTTTCAGCCATTGAAAAAGCCAATAATCTCCTGGCGGCATTGATCGACAATGCGATCCAGTTTAAGAATAAGGCAGACATTGATCCGCGTACCATCGTGTGGAAACGCGTCATGGATATGAATGACCGCAGCCTGCGGCATATCGTCATCGGTATCGGAGGTACGGCCAATGGCGTTCCACGGGAGGACGGTTTTAATATTACCGCGGCTTCTGAGGTGATGGCGATCGTTTGTCTTTCCAAAGATTTTGAAGATCTCAAGCGGAGGTTGGGCAATATTTTCATCGGGTATACCTATGATAAGAAGCCGGTTTTCGCGCGCGAGATTAATGCCCAGGGCGCAATGGCCTTATTGTTAAAGGATGCCATCAAACCCAATCTTGTTCAAACGCTTGAAGGTAATCCGGCCATTATTCATGGTGGACCTTTTGCCAATATTGCGCAGGGAACCAACTCGATCATTGCTACCAAAACAGCCATGTCGCTTTGTGATTATGTCGTGACAGAGGCAGGTTTCGGCGCAGATCTTGGAGCAGAAAAATTCCTTGACCTCAAATGCCCTGTTGCCGGCATCAAGCCTAAAGCGATTGTGCTCGTGGCTACCATTCGCGCCCTTCGTCATCACGGAGGCGCAAAGAAGGAAGAATACAATACACCGGATCTTGGCAAGGTGAAAAAAGGTTTTGAAAACCTTGAGAAACACCTCGAGAATTGTAAAAAGTTTGGCCTCACTCCTGTTGTAGCCATCAACAGTTTTATCTCCGATAGCGCGGAAGAAATCGCCTACGTTCAGGAGCGTTGCCAGTCTCTGGGTGCGAAAGCAGTCGTATCAAAAGGATGGGCGCATGGTGGAGAAGGGACAAAGGAACTCGCTCAGGCCGTTGTGGACGTCATTGCCGCCGGAGGTAATAACTACAAGCCACTCTATGACTGGACTCTGTCCATCGAGGAAAAGATCAAAAAAGTAGCTACTGAAATCTATGGTGCTTCACATATCGAGTACTCTGCTAAATCCAAATCGCAACTCAAGGAATTCGCACGCATTGGTTTTGATAAACTGCCAATCTGTGTGGCCAAGACACAGAAATCATTTTCGGATGATGAACGAAAGATTGGTCGTCCAACGGACTTTACCATCACCATTCGTGAGTTTGAAGTAGCAGCCGGCGCGGGTTTTGTGGTACCCATCCTGGGTGAAATGATGCGTATGCCGGGCTTGCCTGCGATCCCAGCGGCTGAGGGTATGGACATTGATAATGATGGAACTATTACCGGACTTTCCTAATAAGTCAGTCCTTCAGGACCTGGTTTCGGTATTTTTCAATGTTCTTTTTTTATCTGGTCTGCATCAGGATGTAAGTCCCTTTGCATCCTTTTAAAGCTATTTGCCATCCGGATACCTATAAGTAAGGAAGCGATTAGAATGGTTCCGCCCAGTATAAGGCCATAAACATTGTTCATTTTCAGATATACGATTCCTCCGATGATCAGCCCTATCAGCATCGGCGAGAGCACTATCCTGCACCACACCAGGATCTCCATGATAAGCGTCGACAGATTCATTATGTCCCAAATTTAGTCAGCAAAAACCTCTTTTTCTTTAATACCTCCTTGTTATTTCTCTTAGCAAATTCGGGACAGTTAACTCATTAATCCTTACAGCAGGTAGCATTTATATGCTTTGCAGATTAATACTACCTCCTGATTCCTTGCCACTTGCTGATTGCCTATTGCCAATTGCCTATTCCTATCTCCTGATTCCTATTTTACAACTATCCAACTCAAATCATCATTTATACTGACCCTTGTCATTTCGCAGATGATAGCTAACCCTCATTTTTGATACGTCAATAAGATTCTTAACCTTTAAATCATAAAGTCATGTCACTCATCAAATGGAATGATCCAATGAAGCTGATGGGGAAGAGGAACTGGGTTGAGAACTTCTTTGCGGAAACCGATGATTTCCTGAAAAACTGGAATTGGGATGTCTCTCAGGATGTTCCGGCCGTCAATGTGAAGGATGAAAAAGATTTCTTCATGATTGATGTGGCTGCTCCGGGAATGAAACGGGAAGATTTCAAGGTGGAAGTCGACAGAGGAGTTTTGATCATCAGCGCTACTACTGAAGAGAAGAAAGAGGAGAAGACGGAGAACTTTAAACGTCAGGAGTTCAGTTACCGCAATTTCAAACGTTCTTTCTGGCTGCCGGAAAATATAATGCCCGACAAAATCGAGGCCCATTATGAAGATGGCATCCTGAAATTGAAACTGCCCAAAATGATGGAAATACCTGAAAAGGTACAGACGATAAAAGTGGTGTGATTTCAAATGCCGGGGTTCGGCGACGGGCCCCGGTTTTTTTATTTTAGCACCATTATTCACGAATATCAGCATTACTCATGGATACCAGCAGACCCGTTTCCGAGATCATGACAAAGCACCTGGTGACCGTTAAACCGGAAGATACCATTGATCGAATCCATGATCTCTTTGAAAAACACACCTTTCACCACATTCCGGTGGTGGAGAAGAACAAGCTCGTCGGGATCATCTCCAAAACCGACTATGTAAAAATTCGGCACATGTTGGCCACCACCTGGTCCGGGGAGACTATTTGCCAGGATATGTATAAGGATATGTGTGCCGGGGATATCATGTCCCGGGAACCCCTTAAAGTGGAACCGGCCGATACGATAGGCCTTGCCGCGGATATATTCCGTGCCAATGCCTTACATGCCCTTCCGGTGGTCGAAGAGGGTGAGCTCGTTGGTATAGTTACCTCTCATGATTTGCTCAATTACGCATACCAGGGCATGCTCTGATTTGCGTTATGCTTATAGTGATTTTCTGATTTATAAATTTTGCTCGTCATGGACAAATGGATAGCTGTCAAGCATATTATGACCACTGACCTGGTGACTGCCGATCCGGATGAAGTGCTGGATTCCGTTAAGCACAAGTTGATCTCCAATCACATCCAGCATATTCCGGTCGTCGAAGGGAAGAAAATACTGGGCATCATCAGTATCAGCGATATGCGACGGATGGAGCATCACTTTACCTTATTTAAATCTGAAAAGGCTTTGGAAAGCAATCGACAGATTTTTTCCACGATTCTGGCTTCAGAAGTGATGACCAAATCATTGGTCAAGTTGAAGGACACAGACACGGCGTCCATTGCCGTGGACCTCTTTCGGGAGAATTTGTTCCATGCCCTTCCGGTCGTCAATGACAAAGATCACCTGGTCGGGATGATCACTCCGCTGGATCTGTTAAAATATGCCTTTGATGAAAAACCTCCATTAGAGGAAAGTTGAAAATCAAGTGCTATGAAGATCCTGTTCCCCACTGATTTTTCTACAACGGCAGAAAATGCCTTTACCTACGCGATCAAGCTTGCCGACCGTCTCAAAGCTTCCATTACCGTGGTGCATGTCTACGAGTTGCTTCAGTTGCATACCTGGATAGAAGGGGCCACCAATATGAACGATCTCAATGAAAAAGTCACCATTGGTGAGTTTGAACATTTCAGGGAACAGATTGACACGTTGAAACGAATAGCCCGCGAAAATCAACTGGAGCATATTGAAGTAGATTATGTGTTGAAGGAATCAGATTATGTCATTGAAGCCATACAACAGGAAGCAATGACCAACGGAGCGGATTTGATTGTGATGGGGACCAAAGGCGCCAGAGGATTAAAGGAAATCTTTTTTGGAAGTGTGGCCACTAAGGTCATGGAGACAGCCCCTTGCCCTGTATTTGTAGTACCTGAAACGGCCCATTTTAAAGGCATACAGAAAATCGGGCTAACGCTGGAATATAAGCCGGTGGAATATGACCTGATTGAAAAGGCGCTGAGGCTGACCCGTCGGTTGGGCGGTCACCTGCATTGTGTTCATATTGACAATTATGACGATGAACAGAAGCGATTAGCCTTCCAGGATTACCGGAAGACGTTTGAAGCGGAGCAGGATATAAGTTTTCACATCCATCACGATCCTGATACGGAAAAGGGAATACTGGATTTCATGAAATTTAATCAGATGGATGTCATTGTGATGTATGTTCATCCCCAGTCGTTGCTGAAGGATATTTTTTCCTTTAGTATTGCCAAGCGGGTAGCCTATCACAGCGATATTCCCATCCTGGGAATTCATTAAAAACACGTAGGGACAGGTAGGGATATGTAGGGGCAGGTCGCGACCTGCCCTTGTGAAATTTTGATAATAAAAATCGGTAGGGACAGGTCGCGACCTGTCCCTACCGATTTTTATCAATTGTGGATGATGATATCCGATCCCTGGATGGATACCAATCCTTCTTCTTTAAATTCCGAAAGGCAGCGGATAATGGTTTCTTTGGCTGTGCCGGCCATACTGGCCAGATCTTCGCGAGCGACCGGGATGACCGCGGTGCCATTTTCAAGGTAAAATGCGTGGAGGTCCACGAGGGTAGCGGCCAGTTTCATCCGCACAGAGCCGAAGGCCTGAAGCAGGAGTTTTTCATCCGCCTGAAGTTGGTTATTGGCCATTTCCTGGAGAAAATAATACGCGATGGAAGGATGATGCAAGACGAATGAGATAAAATCATCCCGCTTGATCGGAATCAACTCAAGGTCCTCAAAAGCCTTTACCGTTTCCTGGTATTTGGTGCCTGAGAAGGCAGAGGATACACCAACGATCATCGGGTACTGATATAGCCGGGTCACCACTTCTTTTGCGTAGTTGTCAATTTTAGTAGCGATCGCCCTTCCGGATTTTATGGCAAAAACAAAACGACAGGTTTGACCTTCGGCAAACAGCAGATCCTTTTTCCTGACCATCCTTGTTTCACTATCCAGGAGGGATTCCGGAAGAGTCTGCATCACTTGTTCTGCGGTAGGCAGGTTGACTATGGAAGCAGCGACTCCGGCATGTCCCTGATGCGATCTGTGCTTATTTAGTCTGAATTCAATTGTGTTGAGTAACTCAACATCATCAAAGGGTTTGGTGATATAATCATCTGCCCCCAATGTCATGCCCCGTCTGACATCAGTCAATTCGGTCTTAGCGGTAAGGAATAAAAATGGGATCATTGCCGTGGCTTCATTTTTGGACAGAATCCGGAGCACGGTATATCCATCCATTTCCGGCATCATGATATCACAGAGGATCAGATCCGGTACATGTGCAACAGCTGCTTCCACCCCTAATTTACCATTAGGGGCTGTAACAGTTTCGTATCCGGAGAGCGTCAACAATTCGCTCAGATTTTCTCTGACGTCATTGTTGTCTTCGATGACCAGGATTTTATTTTTCATAGCTAAGTGGTAGGGTGATATAAAAGGTGGTGCCTTTGCCTTGTTCACTTTCGAACCTGAGCGTGCCCTTCAGGGTGTGAAGATAGGATAAGACGATATTTAAACCCAAACCGGTTCCTGGAACGTTCACGGCATTTGAAGCTCTGAAAAATCTGGAGCCGATATGTTTCTGGTCCTCCGGGGGTATGCCCATGCCTTCGTCCGCGATGATCATCTGGAGGAGGCCCTCTTCAATGAAAATGGTGCATCTGACCTTAGTCCCTGCTTCCGAGTACTTGATGGCATTGGAAATCAAATTATAGAGAATATTCCGGAGGATGTTTTTATCGGTTTTCATCTCCAGATCATCAAAATCGTGATGGCAGAGAAACTGCTGTTGTTGCTTCAATAGCCCGTCTACATCGGCTTTAAGCTCAGAGAGAAGTCCATGGACAGAAAAGGTGCTTATGACCGGTACAAATTGACCTTCTTCCAACCGGGTGATCGAAAGAAAGTCCATGAGAATATTGTTGAGATGGGAGACACTTGATTTTATACGCTCCACGTGACGATTGCGGTCGGCGTCCTGTTCGGTAGTCGTGTATTTGGATATCAGTGCGGCAGAAGAAAGGATACTTGCGAGCGGTGTCTTAAACTCATGAGAGGCCATGGACACAAATCTCGATTTGAGCGAACTCAACTCCTTCTCCTTTTCCAGGGATTTATGCAGTTCATCCCTTGCCGCCACCAGGGCGGTTTCATAAATTTTATGCTTTTCAATCGACTCATTGAGTTGTCGGTTAGTATCCAGGAGCAAGTTGACCGTATCCTGTAGTTCTGTTGTACGTTCGATGACCAACTGCTCAAGCTCATGATTTAATTTGATGATTTCATCCTGCACTTTTTTCATAGGCGTGAGATCCTGCAGGATGCCTGTGAAAAAGTGGTTTTGATCGACGATGATTTCGCTTACCGCCAACCGGACCGGAAACAGGGTGCCGTTTTTTCTCCGGCCTTCGACTTCGCGGCCGATTCCAATGATCTGTTTATGACCAGTCGAGAGATAATTTTCCAGGTAGTGGTCATGGCCTTCTCTATGGGGAGATGGCATGAGCATGGATACATTTTCACCAATTAATTCTTCGATGGAATACCCAAAGAGGTGGGTCACCGCAGAATTAGCCATGTGAATCCTCCCTCTGGTATCAATGACGATAATACCATCGATTGCCGTTTCCACCACAGATTCAAGGACATGTGCGGAGTTGGCATGGGGAAATGTATAAAAGTCAGACACAGGGCTAAGATATCCATTGTCTATCGCGCGGGCAATGCTGACTATAATCAATTTATTGGCTGACCCCTGTCATTTTGACCTTTTATCCTTTCAAATACCTTTGAGAGGGTGAGTTTTGCATGAGGGGTAAGTATAATGTAATCCCGATTTCCATCGACACCTTGCTTTTTTGGCGCATACGTTTTTTATATTAAAAAATAATTAATGCGTTAATAGACAGATTGTCAATCAATTAGATTTTATCACACCAATTTTTATAACACAATGGATTTTACAGCACCTGTTTCAAAATGGATGACCACCAAAATGGTCACTGTGGTTCCGGGAGATTCGGTTTCCGTGGTCAAGGATATTTTTGACCAGCAACGGATTCACCATATCCCGGTCGTGAAGTATCGTACCCTGGTTGGATTGATCAGTAAATCTGATTTTCTCCATTTTCTCAGGGGTATGGAGACCACCCCTTATGACAAGTTGGTTGAAAAAAGCCGGCTTGAGCATTATAAGGCAGAAGATATTATGACTACGGGACTGGCGACACTTGAGCCCAATGAAAGGCTTAACGTGGCCCTTCAACTTTTTAGTGAGAACCTTTTTCATGCCATTCCCATTGTCGAGAAGGAGGAGTTAGTGGGTATCCTCACCACATTTGATATTATCAGAGCATTGGTAGAGGAAGATAATAAACGAATTAAATCAACCTGATTTCATGCAATGCTCTAATGCCATTGAAGCAATGAATATAGAGTTGTATAGTATTCGCGGGTTTACAGGAAGTGCGCTGAAGCAGAAGCTTGAGCGCGAGTTGGTGGCGCACCATATGCATGTACCGGTGGATGAGATCAACCAGGTCGACCGATTCATCAAAGCTGGGCTGGTGGCTGTTCCTGCATTTAAGATTGGGGACAAGGTGATCCAGCATCCGCATAATGGAGATGTCGAAGAGACCGTCAGGAATGTAATGGATTATATCCTCGCGGAGCATTTGAACAACATTCTTGTGCCGGTTGATTTTTCCGAAGGGTCCTTCAATGCCATCGCATTCGCCAGAGCTATTGCGGTCAAAATGGGCTATGGTATAACACTGGTGCATATTCACCAGACGCTTTATGATCCCATTTCCGCAGGGGCCCTGGATGTACAATTGCTGAAGGATGTCAATACCCGTCTCCAGCAGTTAGTGGAGGAACTCAGCGTGCAGGCTATTTCGGATGGGCAAGATATTCATTTCAATGCCCATATGGAAGTAGGGGAGACCTCCAGCAGTCTGATTGAATTGCTGGATCATGGAAAATATGAAATGATGGTCATGGCTACCAAATCCACCGATAATGCCATGCGCAGATTTTTTGGAACCGTGTCTTCAGAAGTCAGCCGAAGAAGCCATAAGCCTGTGGTCGTTATTCCGCCTCATACTGAAGCGAAGTTTCCCGGAAAGTTAGTCATTGGATTTACCGAAGAACTATTTCATGAAAATGTATTGGATGATATCATTGAATTTGGCTGCATGAATAATGCTTTTTTTGATTTCATCCATATCACCAATGACCAGCACCATTTTGAGCGTTTGAAGGATAAATTGTACCAGCGGCTCGTGACTAAGCGCGATTTACTTTGCGGTTTCAATATCAAATGCCTGGAGGGGGATGATGGAAAAGTACATGAGAAGATCTCTCGGTACGCAAATGAAGTACGCGCCGGTATGATTGTTCTCGTGACGCATCAGAGAAAGTTCCTGGAAGCATTGAGGCATGAAAGCGTAACCAAAAAGGCCCTTCATCACCCTGAACTTCCGATCCTGATTATACACCAGGCAAAAGATTGATGCCTTTCATCAGACAGGAGACGAAACGCGTTTTATTGCTTTGACCGCTTCAAACCAAAATACTGAAAGGGCCGCTACGCCTGTACAAATCAGGATGTCCTTCCAGTGTGGGGTAGCCAGTTGGAAAAAAGCAGTGATGGGCTTGAAATAGAGCATGGAGCTCAGGATCAGTAGGGTCAGCCCGATAATTCCGTAAAGTAATTTATTGTTGTAGCGCAGCGTAGTCAGAAAGGAGTAATAAAACGATCTGTTGACAAGCGTCAGGAATATATTAGAGATGATCAGCGTAGAGAAAACCATCGTTCTTACATAGGTTTCCGTACCACCTCTCCACAGTGAAAACTGGTATATAGCCAGCACGCCTGCTGTAATCATTAAGCCTTGCAATATGCTCATGCCCAGTTCTCTGAAGTTGAGAAATGTCTCTGTCATACGACGCGGAGGCTGCTGCATCGTATTGGCTTCCATGGGTTCATTTTCAAATACAATGGAGCAGGTAGGCCCCATGACCAGTTCAAGAAAGATCACATGTACCGGCGTGAAAATATCAGGGTAAACCCATCCCAAAAAAAGTGGAAGGGATACCGTAAGGATAATCGGAATATGGATCGAGATGATGTATTGGATCGCCTTCTTGAGATTGGCATAAATTCGTCTGCCGGTGGCAATTGCTGATACCAGTTTGCCGAGATCGTCGTTCAGGATAATAAGGGCGGCCGCGTTTTTAGCCATTTCGGTTCCCTTTTGCCCCATGGCGATTCCTATATGCGATGATTTTAGCGCAGGACCGTCGTTGACTCCATCCCCCAACATCGCCACGATTTGCTGATCTTGTTTCAGCGCATTTACAGCGGCGAGTTTGGCTTCAGGATACATGCGGGTAAACAATGCTTTTTCGGCGACGGTCCTCACAAAGGCAGACTCATCCATCCTCATGAGTTCCTCCCCATCTACGGCTTCACCTGTATTTTTAAGTCCCGCTTTTAACGCAATCGCTTTTGTAGTCTCCGCGTTGTCACCGGTGATGATCTTGACCTTGATGCCTGCTTCCTCAAATTGCCTGAATACATTTTCAATCCCTGTTTTGGGGGGATCATAAAAGATAACAAGCCCAATAAAGGAAAAATTAAAATCACGCTGGTCATCGGGAAATTCATGGCCACTATATTCAGCCCTGGCTACCCCTAACATCCTGTATCCCTTTGCGGCAAGTGATTGTAACGTGTCAATGATTTTACTCCGTTGTGCGGGAGATAATCCACAGGCTTGAAGGATGGCTTCCGGGGCGCCTTTGGAGGCAATGATTCTGCGTCCTGCCTTGTCCTCAAAAATATGGGTCATCATAGGCGGTTGACCACCCAGCGGATATTCATGCGCCATGGTGAAATCATCCCGCTGATCTTCGCTGATATACATTTCGTATGCCTGATGGATCGACTTTTCCATCGGATCAAATGGATTTGGTTCGCTTGCCCACATGGCTGCCTCTATGACGTTCATGCCTTTGTTGGCGAAGGCATCAACTTCCATGATCAGGTGGTCATGTTCAAAATCATATACCCCGATGAGGCTCATCCTGTTCTCGGTAATGGTACCTGTCTTATCCGAGCAAATGACGGTAGCGCTCCCTAAAGTTTCCACCGTTCTTGTTTTCTTGACGATGACTCCATCTTTCATCAGACGACGTGAACCAAGCGCCATAAACGTCGTAAAGGCTACGGGGATTTCTTCAGGCAAAATGGACATGGCCATGGTGAGGCCTTTGAGCAGGCTTGCGAGGATATTTTTACTTTCGGCAAACTGTACGGCCCACACCATGAGAAAAACCAGGATCCCCACAAGCGCCATTTTTTTGACAAACGATTCTATTTGTTGTTGCAGTGGGGTGGGTTCTTCCCGTATCTCCACCATCGACTTTCCGATCTGGCCGATACGTGTTGAGCTGCCTGTTTTATCCACCTGATATACAGCCAATCCGGAAGAGGCTAATGTCCCACTGTATACCCGTGGGTCCGAACTTGATGTTGATTTGAAAATAGCCTGCGCCTCACCGGTCAGAGCGGACTCATTGACCGAAAAATCATTGGAATGGACGATCACACCATCCGCATTAATCGTTGCACCCTCTTCTGCCAGGACAAGATCACCCGGAACGATTTCGGTGGTCAGAATATGCTGCGGCTCTCCATTGCGAATGACTTTGCTCAGCGGTGTATTCAATGCTTCCAGCGCCTCCAGCGCCTTCCGGCTGCGATTGTCCTGATAGAAAGAGATGCCGGAGACAATCAATATCGCAGCCAGCATGAAATAGGCCTCTCCCAACTGTCCCATCCAGATATAGATCAACGCGATAGCCAGCAATAGCAGCAACATCGGTTCACGCATGATCTCAAAAAGCACGTGCCACCAAGTACGTTTTGCTTTCTGATGTTGAATGTTCAGCCCGTATTGTTTTCTCAATGACAAGACTTCCGCATCTGAAAGACCGGTGAGATGAGAAGGAATGTTGAGCCGGGTGGACATAGCGTGAATGGTGAGTTGTGAGTTGTGAATTGTCAGTTGTGAGTGGTCAATGCGTTGTGTTAACTATGAAGTCCCCTTCAGGCGTCGTGCTGAGCGGAGTCGAAGTAGGATTTAGGGGCCAAAGTATCGTGAGTTGTGAGCAGTGAAACTTGAGTCGTAATTCGTAATTACTAATTCGTAATTACTAATTCGTAATTTTTAATGTAATTCAATCGTCTCTACCTCTGGTATATTAATCATCTTCAGTTGAATATGTTTACGATGTGCTTTGGATTTAAAGTCGTGGAAAATTTCAAGAATATCCTGGTCAATATAAACACTGTCTGCTCCATTGATTTCCACAACAGCATATTCGGGGATCTTGTCCAGCATTTCCATGATCCTTTTTTTATTGATAAAGCTCACATTGAGGGCCAGTTCGATGACATAATGCTTCATGTGGCCATCATGCTTTTCCTTGATGACATAACCGGCCTTGATCGTGTTCTTTATCAGGAAGTACACGGCATAGGTGATACCAATCAGTACGCCAATGAGAAGATCGGTAGCCAGAATCGCAATGACGGTGACTAAGAAAGGAATAAACTGTTCGCGTCCTTGTTTATAGATGGCTTTGATCATCGAGGGTTTGGCTAGGTTGTATCCGGTACGCACCAGGATGACCGCCAGTACACAATATGGAATCAGATTAATGAGTGGGATCGCAACGACTATGGCCAGCAACAACCATATACCGTGCATAAATGCTGAAAGCCTTGTCCTGGCACCAGCTTCAGCATTGGCTGAACTTCTCACAATCACCGCGGTAATAGGGAGTCCGCCTAATAATCCACTCAGAAAATTACCGGTGCCCTGGGCAACGAGTTCGCGATTTTGTGGCGTGATCCTGTTTAGTGGATCGAGTTTGTCGACCGCCGTGATGCTGAGCAAGGTCTCCAGTGACGCCACAAAGCAAATGACCACCGCATTTTGCCAGATCAGTCCATTACTAAAGATTTGATTGAAGTCTGCCGGTTTGATCTGACGAAGTATATCATGAGGAATATTGACGAATTGCG
Source organism: uncultured Saprospiraceae bacterium (assembly GCA_964646645.1). Lineage (GTDB taxonomy): Bacteria > Bacteroidota > Bacteroidia > Chitinophagales > Saprospiraceae > Opimibacter. The sequence goes on from CAZYHJ010000006.1 coordinate 19,721, forward strand.
ATGGCTTGATCTGTGTAGTTGTAAATAATTGATTAAATGCAATGGCCAGGAGAATCCCCGAAAGCACCGTAATGAAGGAGGTGGGCAGAAAACTGATTTTTGCGGCGATGTACTTTTTCCAGAGAATCAGGATCAGTAAGGTCATAACAGAGATCGTAACAGCTCCTGTCGAAGTATGGTGATATAAACTTCCAATGCCGTGAAATCCGTTTTTGAAGGTGATCAGATTAAAAATTTCATTGGTCCAGAAATCTGGTTGGTCATACCCCACAAGTAGGGGGATCTGTTTGGAGATGAGGATAATCCCGATCGCGGTCAGCACGCCTTTGATGACGGCCGATGGAATGAAATGGGTAAAACCACCTAATCTGAAGATGCCGAGTAATACCTGTAAGAGTCCGGCAACAGCCACTGAAACAAAGAAGATTTCTATTGCGCCTAATTCGGTAATCGCAGTCGCGCATATCGCCGTAAGGCCAGCCGCAGGTCCGCTGACACTGAGTTCTGATTTGCTGATCAGTGAGATGATGATTCCACCAATGATACCCGCCAGAATACCTGAATACACCGGAGTACCCGATGCCAGCGATACACCCAAACAAAGTGGAAGGGCAACGAAGAAAACCGTGATACTGGCCTTAAAGTCATGACGACTGAAGGTAAGCCAATAGTATCGAATCTTTCGTGGATTCCAGATCCTGGCAAAATCCATAGAATCTATGTTTTAGCATGTTTGTACAAATAAAGGCCAATCAGGAATAAAGCTACACCAATACTTCCATAGAGCAGCTGGAGATAGGAGTACTGCCGGATCATCAGCATCTGTACCAGGATCCATCCTGATAAGATGATGCCTTCTGCAAGGATCAGCCATGTATAATGCTTCCAACGAAGAGCGGTCCAAACCAGCGCCACGATGGACAATATACCATTGAAGGTGAACAGGATAATGCCTGGGATCAGAAAATCTTTAAACGGACTGTGTTCAAGAAAGGTGACCGGCATTTGAAGGTCACTGCCTGTAGGATCCATGATCAGGCTCCAGCCTCCAAATATTGCACTTACGCCATTAAAAAGTAAGAGTATCAATGCAAGAACGTTAAGTGTTTTCATGATTCAAGTGTTGAAAATAAGAAAATGATCTTGCTCTTGTAATTGCTATCAGGCATTCCATTTTCTCGATTTAAGAAAAATGGCTAGCATCAACATGATCATCCAGATATTCCAAAAGAGATAGAGTCCCATACCTGTCGATGTCAGCACCCAACCCGGTTCCAGTATTGTCCATATCGGACTGATCATACTGATGAGCCCATTCCCAATCATCAACCACTTAATGAAGTTGCTTTTATTTTGATAAAAAGTTGCTCCAGCCCATGTCGCCCATCCCAGAAAGCAATATCCCCACATTTCATTGGCCCAACAAAAGGATTCAGGATTGGCCATGGATAACCCTGCAATCAGGCTTTCATATTCTGGCCGAAAGTCTTCCACCAGATTTGGAATAAAACTAATTTGACAAACATAATTGAATGCAATCAACCCCAGAAATACGATAGTCAGGGCAAGGGAAATGACCATTGAAGGTCTGATTTGTTTTGTGGAAGTAAAATCATAGGATAAATGACCCACAGCCAGTAGTAGCATTCCTGCAAGAATGAGAAATCCAAGATAGTAGGGAAGGGACTGGATTGGATGATAATAGGTAATGTATTGAGAAACCGTCAGCCAATCAGGTTGTGGATGAGTGATCAAGACTATTGACACTGCCATTGGGCCAGAGCAAAAAAATCCAATCAAACTAATAAGCGCCCCTGCCCTAATCATTTTTAAAGCTTTCATTCGCACTGGTAGTTTAATCAAAGCCAATGGCAATTTAACCAACTACTGCATTAAAATTCAATTCCCGCTGAACGATAAAACCAATTTCTGCTGTCAAGTTTAATCTTAATCTAAAATAAAATATCTGATATCCGTCACCAGATAAGATGACAATAGTCATAGATCTTCACGGAAGGTGGAGCATGAGAATCTAATCCAGATAATCTACAAAACTATTTGCGTCAGCCCGGGCTAATGATTTTTCTTGCATGAGCTAATGCATCACGTGAAGAAGGAGCATTTCCATTGATCGTGATCAATTGCGTGTAATATGATGTTGCTTTCTTTAGATCTCCCATTTTTTCTGCGGCGATGCCGGCACCAAATACGGACCTGAATCGGTTTGGCCTGCCGGTCAGGCATTGTTCGTATGCAGTCAAGGCTTCTTTGAGCATCCCCGCCTCCATGTACATATCGCCTAACAGTTCACGGGAAGGGAGTAGTTCACCCGGAGACACAGGGTTTTTTACGGTGGCATCTTCAAGATCTGCTGCTGCTTTCATCATGGTTATGCCCTCATCCTTTTTGCCGGATTGATAAAGTATCCAGGCTGAAATGGAATTTTTCTGTGCTTCCATTTGATCAAACCAATATTTTGTTTGAGGTGCATTTCCGAGTTGTGTTTGAAGCGCAGTGAGTTGAGCCAATGCTTCATTGGCTTCGGTGTTCTTTCCGCTCCTGGCAGCACCAAGCCCTTTGGCATAAAAGACGAGCGCCGCCCATTGAGGAAATTTGTTCCAGGTCAGTTTTGATGTATCTGGTACAGGTAATTGAGCAGCTTCGGACCAAAGCCCGTTTTCCAGTGGAATCCTGGAAGGAATGGCAGCCATGGCATAAGCAGAAGCCGCATTAAAATATATAGGTGTGGAGATAGTATCGATTTGCTTTTTAATGGCAATTGCTGCCTCATCATTTCCTTGCTGGAGCAGGGCATATACTTCATAATCCAACGCATGAAACATATGAGGAGACACCTGTCCGTTGTATGGAAGTCTCGCTGCAGCCTGCGCAGATCTTGCATTCCATTCTATCGATTCAGGCCAATATCCAAGGCGGGTAAAAATATGCGATGGCATGTGGAGGGCGTGAGGAATTTCAGGTGCAATCTTGCCATAAGTTCTCGCCACTTCGATAGCACGGTCCGCCAGGGGAGGTACATCGTATGCGTGTATGGCATAATGATAAGCGCCCGGATGGTCCGTATATGTGGCCAGGTATTTCTCTGCCATTTCTCCTACCTCACGCTGAACGGTAAAAGTTTTATCTGCGGGAGAAGCGGTACCTAACCTGAAAAGTCCGTTAAATAAGGCGGCTTCAGGATCATCGGGAAGTTGAGCAGTGGCCTGGGCCCAACCTTGCTGGAAATCAGCCAAACGTTGTGCTTTGTTTTTATCACTTCTTTCATAAAAGGACGCGAGTGCGGCCCCATACAATTTCTGGGTTTCATTGCCGGCGAGGGACATCGCCTTTTGGGAGAGTTGCCATCCAGATTCCATTTCTTCTGCCGTCGGAACATCGGGCCAGAGTGGGTGTATATAGGTCATGGCTTTGCCCCAGTATCCCCAGAAACATTTAGGATCCTTTTCAATGACCTTGTCAAAAGTGTATGCAGCGTCCTCATAAGTCATGTGATGGATCAGCGCAATTCCAAATCGAATGAGCGTATCCGTTTGTGGGCCGCACCCATCCGTAAACTGGATAGTACCACACATTACCTCAGGCGTGAGGAAAACATTTTGTGAAGCATCAGTAACCTGTTTCTTGTCCGAACAGGCATAAAAAGGCATAAGGAATGCCAATGGAAGGAGAACATTTTTCATGGCGGTGGATTTCAGATGAAATCAAAAGATACATCTTTTTGCCATGAAAAGCAAGAATATGTTTCCCGGATACCTGCTTCTATCCTATCCTGACTGAGGTCATGGATATGGAGCCCATGATCGTCCGGTCATTGAAAAAGGATAGACGGTCCTCTTCATCTTTCAAGCCGAGGGTATAGAGCAGGGGAAGGTAGTGCTCCGGTGTGGGGATAGAAAGTTGAAATGCCTTACCCTGACCGGAGTAATTGATCAATGATTTTACATCACCTTTATTGATCATGGTCTTAAATCCTTCATTGGCTTCGATGGCCCAATCATAGCCTGTGTCCTGGTGTTGCCAGTCGACCATGCCGAGATTGTGTACCATATTTCCACTGCCAATGATTAAAATCCCTTTATGTCGAAGGAGATTGAGTTCTTTAGCTAATTCATAATGATATTGTGGACCTTTCGTGTAGTCGAGGCTGAGTTGCAGTACAGGTACATCCGCATTCGGATACAAGTGCTTTACGACACTCCAGCAACCGTGGTCCAGACCCCATTGCTGATCGAGACCCACTTCGGTTGTGGTGATTGTGGCTTTTGTCTGCATCGCAATCGCCGGACTACCAGGTGCCGGGTATTGAACATCGAAGAGTTCTTGAGGAAATCCTCCAAAATCATGTATGGTTTTGGGCTTGTCCATGGCCGTGACCCATGTTCCTTTAGTTTCCCAGTGTGCGGAGACGCAAAGTATCGCCGTTGGACGAGGTAAGGATTTTCCGATATCACGCCACCCTCGGGAAAACTCAGTTTCCTGAATGGCATTCATAGGACTCCCGTGACCCAGGAAAAGGACAGGCATCTTCACGGAAGACTCCAGTGAAGTTGACATTTTGGATAGATGGCTTAGTTGCATGGCGGTACCAGCTATAGGTAAGAGGGCAAGCGATTGTAAAAACTTTTTTCTGTCCATGGCAAACGGAATGGCTCCGGGAGTTGCATTTACATTAAGGTAATCTTTTTCGATGATATAAAATGAAAAGGCAGCGAATACCTAATGGAATCCGCTGCCTTTCCGGGGGACAAGCATTAGGATGCTTTGACTAATTGTATGTCACAAGAGATCCTGACCTCTTCACTTACCAGCACACCACCTGCTTCCAGGGCGGCATTCCAGTTGAGGTCCCAGTCTCTCCTGTTGATTTTGGCATTGACAGTAATACCGGCTTTGTGGTTGCCCCAGGGATCTTTCTGAATGCCACCAAATTCAATGCTGAGTTTGATTTGTTTCTTGATTCCCTTGATGGTGAGGTCTCCCCAGATTTCATAGCTGCCGTCGTTGTCCACTTTTTCAACCGCAAAATCAGAGGTAAAGTGAATTTGTTTGTGGGTTTCCACATCAAAGAAATCCGCACTTCTCAGGTGGTTGTCTCTATTGGCATCACCGGTATCGACTGAAGCAGGGTTGAGCCAAAAATCAATCTCTGCGGACATAAAGTCCTCGTTGGTGGTATAGATGCTGGCATCAAATTCCCGGAATACGCCTTTTACATTGGTGATCATCAGGTGTTTCACCTTGAATCCGATTTCACTGTGAGTTGGATCAATGATCCATTTTGTTTTTGTCAATTCAGCGGTCTCGCTCATGTTGTGATAAGGTTTAAATGTTTAGTTGTTTAATTGTTTAACTGTTGGTTGGTTTATGGGTTTATAAGATTAGGAGCTTAGAGGCTTAGGGATTGAAGGTTTATAAGTTTATGGGTTTATAGGTTTATGGGTTTATGAGATTAGAAGATTAGTGGCTTAGGGATTTTTGAGTTTACTATTGGTGAGTTGATCCGAACCTCAAGTTTATAAGTTTATGTTGGATTTCCTGACTCCTTGCCCTATGCTCTATGCCCTATGCTCCCATCACATCGTCATTGGCACATCCATTAAAAGAATTTCAGCATCCGGCGTCAGGGCCTTGACAGAAATCTTTTCTGTATCCCATGTGCCGAGTCCATCACGTTCAAAGAGATGCTGGCCGTCTATCAGGACTTCGCCTTTAATGATAAATGCATAAACGCCATTTCCTTTTCTTTTGATTTTATAGTCGGTGGTATGGTCCTTGTCGAAGCGGCCGAGGTGGAACCAGGCATCCTGGTGAATCCATACGCCGGCATCATCGGAAGTGGGGGATAGGATTTGCTGGAATTTATTGTGTCGATCCTTATGATTTAAAGTGATTTGGTCATACCTGGGCGTTACCCCTTTCTTATTGGGGAAGAGCCAGATTTGAAGAAACTTGACCTGTTGGTCCGCATTCTTATTGTATTCACTGTGGGTAATGCCTGTTCCGGCACTCATCACCTGGATATCGCCATGGCGGATCACGGAGACATTGCCCATGCTGTCCTTGTGCTCAAGGTCGCCATCCAGAGGGATGGAGATGATTTCCATATTGTCGTGTGGGTGGGTGCCAAACCCCCGTCCCGGTGCCACGATATCATCATTGAGTACCCGGAGCACACCGAAGTGCATCCGCTCAGGATTGTGGTAATTGGCAAAACTAAAGGTGTGCCGGCTGTGCAGCCAACCGTGATTGGCATCCCCGCGGGAAGAGGCACGATGTAATACGGTATTGTTCATGATTTTTGACGTGGTGTTGGGAATATGGTTAAAACCAAGCGTTTCCAACGGCTGGAGCTCATCGATATCGTTTTTTAGGACATTGGCCATGGCCGATGAAGTTACCAGCATGCCCGTTCCCAGGAGGCCTTTGCGGAGGAAATCTTTTCTGTCCATCGTTGATTTTGATTTGGTTATAGTTAAAATAGAATTTCAAACCGGGTTGTTCATTTATAGATCGGAAAAATCATACCGAAAGGCGTATGGGCCGGTTCAAAATGTAAAAATCGCATATTGGCTATATATTCGTAATTCCTATACTTTTGTATATCACTATACCAAAGTATAGCATGTGGTCAGGAATTTTACTTGTTTTTGGCAGGGGTGCGAGAAAAAAAATGCGTCATGGAAGCAAGTTTATACTTTGATCTCTTGCTTCCAAACGAAGACTTGTTACCTCCGTAATTCAAATAGCGGATGACGAGTGGATTTACTCTTCTTCCGGTTGGCCTTTCTGAACTTTAAAACATTAACCTAAACAGCGATAATTATGTCAAATTTGAAAGCCATTGAGCGGGCAAGAACATGTGCAACAGAGTATGTGTTGGCGCTCAACGATACACTCAACGTCATGAGTGGAAAATGGAAACTTCCGATTATTGCCTCACTGATGTTTGGTAAGAAGCGGTTTAAAGAACTGGAGCGGGATATTCCAAAGATAACGCCCCGAATGTTATCCAAGGAATTAAAAGACCTGGAGATGAATGGTATGGTCAAGCGTACTGTATATGATACCATACCGGTGACGGTGGAATACGAATTGACAAAATCCGGTTTTTCACTGAGTGAAGTTTTAGATAAAATGATGGAATGGGGCGTCGCGCACAGGAAGGAGATCATGAAGTAATTCGAGGTGGAATTGACGCAGATGCGCTGAACTTGATTGTGTGGGGTAGGCTCATGTCCATTTTTTAGATTTTGGTTAATGCATTGATTTCACATAAAAACTCAACACAACATGAAAAAGACATGGTTTTGCTTAATGATTTTCGGAGCGCTTTATTCGGGTTCATCCCTGGCACAGGAAGTTCGCGTAGGAGCCAATATGCTCATCCTGGGTTACATTAACGATCCCTATATCGGTGCGGGTCTCGGTATAGAAGCCAACCTGGGCGAGCATTTTACTCTGGGGATGGATGCCAACTGGGGATCACAGGAGAATGGTACTTCATGGGAATTCAGGCCTGCGGTCAACTATTATTTTGGAGGAGATCATAGTGGCTTTTTTCTGGGTGCCGCGTTAAAGTACATCACCCTGAGTGAGGCGGAGGAAAGTACTGTGGATTGGGAGGACGATATCTATACCCTGGGTTTCAATGTGGGGGTAAAAGCGCTGTTAAGTGAAAGCATCACTTTTGGATTGACCGCGAGCCCTCATGTGGCTGTCGGTGGAAAACAGGAAGGCGATGTAGCCGGCATCAGTGCACAGCTAGGAATAGGCTATAGATTTTAAAGACAAGAGAAATTGGAGAAAAGGCCGGGTGATCCGGCCTTTTTTATTTCATGTATGGTCAGGCATGTGGTTCGACATGGATCAATACATTGGCCACTTCAGGCCATGCATCCATCAGTTTGGCTTTAAGAATGTGTGCGATTTCATGACCTTCCCTCACGGCGAGGTCTCCATCTACTTCTATATGGAGATCGATAAAGAAGCGCATACCTACTTTTCTGACCTGACATTTTTCGGTGGCAGATACTCCATCCACCTGCATGGCCAGTTCGCGGATCTTTTCGATAAAGTCATCATGCGTATGTTCATCCATGATCTCGCCCAGGGCGGGACGGAAGATCAGGTAACTGTTGTACAGAATAAATCCGGAAGCAGCAAGGGCCGCCCAATCATCCGCGGATTCATAGCCTTCCCCCATGAGCAATGCAACTGAAATGCCTATAAAGGCTGCGACGGAAGTAATAGCATCGCTTCGATGATGCCATGCGTCAGCTTTAAGGATGGTGCTTTTTGTTTCCCGGCTTTTCCGCATGACGATTTGGAATGAAATCTCCTTCCAGATAATAATGGCACCTAATACGATAAGGGTAAATGGCGCCGGCCCTTCATGAGGCGTCCTGATGTTTTTAATGCTCTCATGCGCAATCACAATGGCTGAGGTGATCAGAAATCCGACAACGATAAACGTGATGAGCGGTTCGGCCTTGCCGTGACCATAGGGATGGTTTTCGTCAGCGGGGCGATTGGCATATTTTATTCCAAGTAAGACCAGGACTGAAGAAAAAACATCCGTGGTCGATTCAATAGCATCTGCGATCAATGCGTAGGAATTGCCGAAGTAGCCTGCAAACCATTTGATCAGGGCAAGAGATGCATTGCTGAGGATGCTAAACCAGGTGGTCCGTGTTGCGATTCGTTCATTACTCATGAATGGACCAAAGCTAACTAAAGATGGTTCTAATCCAATGGAATGAATCGGGATCCTGACAATCAAAAAAAAAGGGGATGCCTGTGCACCCCCACTTTTTCCAAAAAATCCATGTTCTTTGATGTACCCCGTGTCAATCAACCCGGGGGGAGAACCATGCCCGACCTATATCCGGAAATGCATGGTGATCATCTTCAGTAATCTATCGAATCAATTGCGTCTGAAATGCCTTCACAAGGCGCAACTTTGACTTCTCGAAACAAATATGATGTATATTTAATTATAAAGCAAACTGATAGTTTCTATATTTGCATAGATTAAATCTATGAATATGAATTTTCAGCAATTGGAATACATTCTGGCCGTTGATGCCACTCGTCATTTTGTCAATGCCGCTGAAAAATGTAACATCACTCAGGCGACCCTCAGCATGATGATCAAGAAACTGGAAGAAGAAGTGGGGGTAAGGATTTTTGACCGAACCAAGTCTCCTGTGATTCCGACAGAAATTGGAAAAAGGATTCTTGCGCAGGCGAGAGTGGTCCTTATGGAACGGGACCGGATCGCAGAAATCATAGATGAAGAACAAAGGGAACTTCGCGGGGATCTCAGGATCGGCATTATTCCCACACTGGCCCCTTATCTCCTGCCCTTGTTCCTGACTGAATTCCTGCGCAAGTATCCGAAAGTAAATCTTACAGTAAGTGAACTCACGACTCCGGAAATTATCAATCGCCTGAGTGATCATGGGATTGACGCGGGATTACTTGCCATACCATTACATCAGCCCGGATTATCAGAGCAGCATTTGTTTTATGAAGAGTTTGTACTGTATGGTCCAAGCAGCGACAGTGTGATGAAGAAAAAATATGTCCTTCCGAATGATATTGATGTCAACCGGCTTTGGTTGCTGGAAGAAGGTCATTGCCTCCGGGATCAGGTGATCAATCTGTGCGAATTGAAAAACAAGGAGCGGTCCATTCATCAACTTGATTTTGCGGCAGGCAGTATAGAGACCTTACGTAGAATGGTCGAGATGAATCAGGGCTTGACCATCCTTCCTGCACTCTCCTTAAAATACCTCTCTGCGGAACAGCAGGAAAACATACGTCAATTTAAACGACCTGCCCCTGTCCGTCAGGTTGGCCTTGTAACCTCCAGGTTATTTGTCAAAGAGAAATTATTAGCGGCACTTAAAGAGAGTGTGCTTTCGAGGATACCGGAGGAAATGATCAAAGCAAGCGGGAAGGAGATTGTGGAGATGTAGTAACATACATTAATATTCGTCTTACATCATTATTCCTTAATGCTTGAAAATGGCATAGGATTATACAACCGAAAAAATCGGATTTCATATATCCTCAGTAAGTAAAAGTGCTAATAATCCACTCACGTCCATGATCTGGATATGCCGGCCTTTAATCTGCACGAGATCTTTACCTTTCAAGCCATGAAGCGATCTGACTATGGTTTCCAATGAAGCCCCTACATATTCTGAAAGTTCTGTCCTTGTGATCGTAATTTCTCCGTTCACCGAGCCCGATAGCCTGTATTGTTCATGGAGAATAAGTAATGCAAGCACTAACCTGTGGCGAACCGGAAACTTTGTAAAAATGGTCATTCGATTCATCCAAACGGTAAAGTCTCGAGCCAAGGCCAAAAGCAGTCCCTGGACAAAAGCAGGTGAAACTTCCATTAATTTTTTAAAGCTGATAGCGGGAATCAGGATGACCTCCGCATCTTCGAGTAGAACTGCAGAAACCGGATGTAGCTCTTCGGCAATCAGTTGCCTGAACCCTATTAAATCGCCATTGGAATAGATATATAGTGTCTGTCGTTGACCACCAGGCGTCTCTTGCAGGATTTTAACTTTCCCGCTGATCAGCCACACGACTTGCCTTGGAATGGTTCCTTGTTTGAACAACCATTCTCCACGCTTGAGTTTTTTGAGTTTGCCATGTTGTCTTAGCCAATCCTTGTCACTAAGGGGTAGTTTGTCCATCCATTCCTGGTTTCGGAACAGATAAGGCGAAATGATTTTAGTCAAAGCGACATCCTGATCCCTCATCCAGTCAAACGTAACCATCTTTTGGCATACTTCATGGCATCGCTACAAAATAAAACTGGCTGTGCTCACCTCAAGCACAGCCAGCGACAATCCGAACTCAACGTTGGAAGAGTTGATCTTTTCTTTTATTGCCAGGGCAATGCGTTGACACGTCGCCCAACCTTGAATCCAAGGTCAAGTGCTGCCTCGGCATCCATACGGAAATGAACACCAATGGGAATGCGGGAATAAGCATTCTCTGAGGCCATCTCATAGAAGTTATGGAAGGTACGGGGCGTTCCAATGAATTCAGATCGATCCTTATGACAGTTGTCAGTCATTTGAAAATCATGTCCGAACATAGATGTGAGCACCTCAGCAGCTGCGGCACCAAACGTGCCATGACCTGATGGGTAGGTTGGAAACTGGGGAGTAAAAAATTGGCCGGCACCATCAGGACACATGATTGTATTCCACTCCGAATGTCCCATTTCATTCCGGATATAATCAACAGGACGTAAAAGATTGAATCGATATTTTTCTCCCCAGCATCGTATGCCTGCATCGCATAGGGCCATGCCAAGTTTTGCTTGCACGATAATGGCTTTTTCCAGGTTGGCTGAAGATTGTTCCAATGCCTGATTTGCAATGGCCACCCATCGGCCGGCAGGGGTAAAGGTTAATGCGGGACAATCATCGCTCCAAAACTCAGCAATCCATTTGTCTTCATAGTTCTTTCCTTGCCGGATCAGATTGATTTTGTTTTCCGTTTCCTTGGCCTGTACATAAAATTCACTTTGTTCATCCGTGCTAAAGGGTAAGTGATCTTCGCATTTGTCATCCGGTCTGGCAGCAAAGGTCCTGACCTCGCCCCAATGCGGTAGTAAGGCAGCGCCAAAGTTAGGATACGTGGGTTGCCAGCGTCCCGGTCCTGCAGGTGGGACATAGAGTGGATCGGTATTATGCAAATACCCCTCGTGTCCTGCCGGATCAGACGTCGACCAGGTATATACCGCTTCTGCAATACTTTCTCCCCATTCGATCGAAGCACTTATGATTTGTGGTGTGGCTTCTTCAGCATATTTAGCGTTGAAATATTGTTGTAAGGAAATCACCTCCGCTAACTGAGCTGCGGGAATATCCGGGTACAACTTATTGACCATCGTCGCATACGCTGCATTTAAAGCGATAGGATAGTGGTACTGAATGTTGGGATTAGATGCTGGCAACTGCAGTTCGAGATAGTATTCACTCAGTGAATTGTTGTCAGGCATGCCTGGAATCGCCGTTTCGTAGGAAGCAAGTCCAATGTATCCCAGACTTCTTGCCGCTACAGGTGGAAGGTATCCTGGAGTGAAACGTTCCACTTCGAGAATCAGGTCCATCCAGCGAATCACCACTTCGGGATCATAGGCAGATACATGAGTGTCGCTTACTTGTACGGGTTCTTCTTCGCGACATGAAATCATCGCGAAAAGCAGAAATAGCAAGGGGAGCGCCCATAGCTTAATCGTTCTTACATTAGTTTTCATGATTAATAAAGGATTTTATGGAAATATGATCAATAGGATTTCGGTTTGTCTATGGCTTTGAATTGGTCCGCGTAATACTGGTACAGGTCGGGATGGGTTTTAGCCATTTTAGCCAGGAAACTAATCCTTGCTTTTTGCAGTGTATTGATTTGCGTCTGCAGGGAGAGCATTTTTACAGAGAGCAGACTATCCTGATGTCCGGCTTGTTGAACAAACGATTGTACTTCGGGTGGAAGTGATGTATAGGACATGAACATTTGAATGTGGTCAGCATTGCGGGCCTCGAGCAGCAGTTTCCTGTCGATCGATGGGAAATCAGACGGAAGTAATTGGTTCAGGGTAAAAGAGGTGGTATCCCAAAGGCTATCCGTCATCATGCTGAGACGATTAAGATCGGTCTGGAGTTGCAAGGTTGATGTAATTAGGAGGTCCCCTTCTTCTTTCACATTGTTTTCCTGGCCACACGATATGCATATCAAAGCGATAGGGTAGAGTAGGAAGAGTTGAAAGAGGAAAACTAGAAACTTCATAGGCCTTCGGTGCTGAATAGGAGGAATTCCTCACATCAATTCCGAATGCAAATTTTGAAGTCCCTGGGAAATCAAAGTTTGATATACATCAAACTTTAGTTCGTCGGGTCCATCATTAGAGAAATCTAATACGGTCATTTGATTATCATGAGCGGCATGAAGGCGCTAATAGCTTATGCAAATTATATCAAGGGCATTTTTAGTTCGGCTTATGCCTGATTTTTTCTATCTTCCCTCATCAAAAGAAATAGGACATGAACTTCGCAAAAAACCGGTGGTGGCTTCATGGATTGTTCTGGGGATCCATGATGTTCATTTTTATGGGTGTGCTCTGGCCACTCAGTCAACATGAGCATTTAATGCTTAAGGAAATAGTTCTAACGCTTGTTTTTTGGTTGGCTTTAGGCCTTTTTATTGGATGGCTATTGAAAACCGGAAGTGTGAGGTGGGACTTTAAATCAAGCAGTAAGGAATAGCTATGGGCTAATTGATTTCAAAACATTTAAAAACCTGTGCCACACCTAAGTGTGGCACCAGATTTTCATGGAAATGGGTCAAAAAATGGCGTCATTTTTACACTTCATCTCCAAATGTAATTAGTTGAACATCAACAATATAATGAATTGAAAACACAGAGAACTTCCTAAAACATACCCTTGATTTTTTCTTGGATGTTTATTCGAGTTTTCAGTAAAAATTGAAAATTGGCCGAAAATCGTGATTTTGGAAAGAAAATGACCCTCTTAAAACCTGAACGTTCAACCCCTTTTATGAGGTGATTTTTCTAAAATTTCAATCACCTCCTCATCCGAAACCTGTCCGAAATCGTGGTAGAATTGCCCCACGCCGTAGAAATCTTCAGGCGTGTCCACACAGATAAAATCATCGACCATATCACGAATCTTGCGTGCGGTTCGATAGGGTGCTACCGGGACGGCCACTATGATTTTAGCAGGTTTTTGCTCCCTGATCATTTTTATAGCGGCCATAATCGTATTGCCGGTAGCTATACCGTCATCCACGATAATCACGGTTTTGCCATGGAGATCCGAAGGATGACGATCTCCCATAAATTTCTTGTATCGGTCTCTTAAGGACTGACGAATTCTGAGGATCTCATTTTCCACGTAGTCTTCCGCTATGGTAAAGCGATCATCAAGCACCTCATTGACAAGGCTGACCGCGCCTATAGCCAATTCCGGATTTTCTGGATGACCAATTTTTTTAGTCAGCAATATTTCAAGAGGGAATTGCATTGCCCTGGCGATGATGGCACCTAATGGAACTCCGCCACGGGGTATGGCCAACACGATCCCATCTTCATTTGCATACGATGCTAGCAATGGCACCAATTGCAATGCTGCATCTTCTCTGTTTTGGAACATCATGGTATATGGATTAAAGTGTTAGCCAGGATGAAAGCACATTGAGAACCAATTTTTAGCCCGTTCAGCTACTTCCTCCATTTTTCCCTGCTCTTCAAAAAGGTGCGTTGCCCCTTGGATAATGGTGAGTTCTTTTTTACATGACATCTCCGTCATTGCTTTCCTGTTGAGCATCAGCACATCCTTATCCAGACTACCTACAATGAGTAGTACCGGGCACTTGACTTTGTCCAAGGAACCAATAGCCAGATCCGGACGCCCTCCCCGCGATACTACTGCGCCAATGCGATCATCAAGGATGGCAGCCGCTTTTAATGCCGATGCAGCCCCGGTACTGGCACCAAAAAACCCTATGTTCCGAAAGGACCATGCAGGTGCATCAGAGATATACATTGTGACATCAACCAGCCGTTGGGTAAGGAGATCAATGTCAAACCGGTTTTCGACACGACGATCTTCTTCCACTGTTAACAAATACATCAGTAGCGTGGCAAATCCAAACCGATTCAAATGGGCAGCTACAAACCTGTTTCTGGGACTCAGCCGGCTACTTCCGCTTCCATGGGAGAAAATAATAAGATCACGCGCCTCATCCGCCATACTCAGATCGCCTATGATACGCTCCCCATTCCCTGTGCCTATCTCAATTTCCCGATATTTAACAGCACTCACCGGAATAATATTTTATTAAAGTTCATCCCGGGCACTCAAAATCCCTATGATGTCAATCATTTGCCTGTGTGAGGTCAGTCATATGAAATTTATTAGTATTTCATTTGGTTTATGATACTATAGATGGGTGCTTTATCATCCAGTATGGAGGGATGTGTATGCATCTCAATTTTATACAACGAACAATGTCTACGCTCAATCACTCATTGTCGCGTGTCCTTTCAGAAATGGGAGAAATGTACAGGTACCTTGGCGCGCCGGAGCGATTTCGTGCTCTTGCTTATGCCAGGGCTGCCAGAACTATTGATAATCTAAAGGAGGATATCTCGCACTATATACAGCAAAACACATTAGAGGATATCCCCGGGATTGGTGAAAGTATTGCGGAGAAAATTATTGAGTACACTCGTCGTGGACGAATAAAAAAATATGAGGAACTGAAGAAATCAGTGCCTTTTGAATTGATGGACCTGATGAGTGTAAGTGGGTTTGGGCCTCAATCGCTTAAGCAGATACATGACGAGTTGGGGATTTCAACCAGAGCAAAACTGATCCGTGCGCTTGAAGATGGACGAATCAGCCAATTAAAAGGTTTCGGCCCGAAGAAGGTCGAGAATATGCTTAGAGGGCTTAAGATGTTTAAGCAATCGGAGGAACGGATACTGTATGCAGAGGCAAAAGCAATCGCGGACCAGATCGTGAAAACCCTCAGCGCGATGAGTGAGATTCTTGCCATTGAAGTAGCCGGAAGCATCAGGCGCGGAAAGGAAACGATCGGCGACATTGATATTCTGGTCGCATGCCGGACTGCTGACCGCAAGAAGGTCATTCAACGATTTGTGCTATTGGAAAATCGCAAATTGGTCCTGGTCAGAGGTAACACGAAAGCAAGTATCGTTGTGACGGATCACCACCGGCAAGTCGATTTAAGAGTTGTGAGTGAACATGAATGGGGAGCCGCATTACTATACCTGACAGGTTCCAAAGAGCATAATGTCCAATTACGAAGTCTTGCGAAGGAGAGAGGTATGAAGATCAATGAGTATGGGGTTTTTGATTTGAAAACAAATAAGCACATGGCGGGACGTTCAGAAGAGGAAGTATACAAACGTCTTGGATTTCAATTTATTCCACCGGAGTTGCGGGAAATGAATGGAGAAATTGAATGTGCCGCGAAAGGGAAATTACCCAGACTTATTGAACCGCATGATATCCGCGGCGATATGCAGATGCACAGTCAATGGAGTGATGGAACAATGGATATTGCGACCCTGGCAAAATTTGTACGCGATCATTACCCATACGAGTACATTGTACTGACGGATCATTCGAAGTCCTCCCGGATAGCGGGTGGATTGGATGCAAAGGAATTCAGAAAGCAGGCAAAGGAGATCGACCTTGTAAACAAGCACCTTGGTCGGGACTTCATCAAAAAGGGAGTCGAGGTGGATATTCTTCCGGATGGATCTCTTGATTTACCGGATGATTTGTTGATGGAAATGGATTGGGTATGTGCGTCCATCCACTCCGGTTTTCAACGGGACAATACCGCAAGATTGGTCAGTGCGTGCAAGCATCCATATGTGCATTGCATCGGACATCCATCCGGAAGATTAATAGGCAAACGGGAGGCCTATAAGGCAGATTGGCAGGCAATATTTAAAGTGGCGGCTTTCACCGGAACGGCCATGGAGATCAATGCCCAACCACAGCGCTTAGATCTCAGTGATCAACTGGCCAGGCAAGCGATCGAGGCTGGTGTCATACTGACCATAAGTACTGATAGTCATGCAGAATCCCATTTTTCCTACATGACAGGTGGAGTACTGGTGGCCAGACGTGCCTGGTGCGAATCAGGTCATGTGCTCAATACAAAAAGCTGGGCGGAGGTAAAGAAATTCACACGGCAGAAGTATAGTTTGTCAAAGAGGAATGCCGGAAAATAAAAACAGAGAATTGAACGCTGCACTTGTTATTCCCTGGCAATTATTTTTTGTGTGTATGATTGTCCGCCGATCATGAGGGTAATAAAGTAAACACCGTCAACTTTCATTTGTCTGCACCTTTTTTCTATCCGGTTTTCCCCGACCAGCACTTCATGGGTGATATCCTCTTTCAGCAATCTTTTTCCCTGATCGTCGCTGATTTCAAGTTGGACCGGGGTGATCTGATCGAGGTGAAAACGAAGCGTAAACGTTCCATTTGTTGGATTTGGAAAGACCTGGAGTTGAAAACCATTGTGACTTTGATCATTCGGATGATGGGATGATGTGGCAGTGTTTTTTATGAGGTATACTTCATAGATCACCGGATGCGCAGCGCTTTCTGTCCCGGTATTGGTCCAGAAAATATTGGGGAGCGTACTTTCAATTCCTCCAAAGATGTATCCCACCATGACGGAATCAGCCTGCAGGCCATTTAGTTTTAATACACGGTTGTTAAATCTTGGCAAGTCCTCCGCAGGGATGAATTCCGCACTGGCCCCGAGGTAACCCGGCATTTCGATCGGCATGACAAATTCGGCCATGTTTCCCAGCTGATCCCGCTCGATTCGGGCGATGGTTTTGACAAACGGAACTCCGTTATCCTGCGTCAATTTTCCTCCTTCGAGATAATATTGGGCAATACCCCCAAAGAAAACAGTATGCATTTTTCTTTCCGCTTCATCATATAACGGAAGCACCGGACAGTGATAATTATTAAAATATTGAGCAAAGTCGGGCACAATGTAGTGTGTGTCTTTTTCGATCATGACTGTATTGAGATAGGGAAGGTCTGCATCGATCCGAAAGGGTCCGGAAAAACTCATGATGGCTTCTTCTCCTTCAGGGGTGATCTGTGCCCCGACATTGTAATCCCGTCGATGAAAAGCAGCGGTATCCGTGATGGTTTCCAATTTTTCAATGATGAGTTGGACCCCGTCATCCATGAGCGTAAATCGCTTTACCCCATTGGTATATTCCTGGGTGAAACTGGGATGATTCATGGGGTTATAATTGCCGTCAAATTTTTGTCCACCCACCAGATGCCATACGTCGTTGATTTTTTCGAGATGTCCACCAGTAACCGCAAAGTAAGGATCGGTGATACTACGGATATGGGAAGTAAGATCCTTCCCTTCTTTGACGGCCTCTATTGTGGCGGGTAGGTCGATCGCAGTCAACATCGCGTAGGTGAGTTTTTCACCGACAGTCTCACTATGACCGTATCCACCCACCAGGTACAATCTGCTATCCTGCTGAAGGAATTCCATGTTGGTGGAACTCAATTGATCCTGCAGATGTAGCGGAAGCGATGTAAGTGGGCGGGTCCAAACCAGTTTTTCATTTGGATCAACGACATAGAGTTGAGTATTTCTTCCTTCAGAGTCAAAGGTGGCCCAGGGTTGTCGCCGATGGAGTCCATCGATACGACCGCCGACAATGAGCCATTGTCCCTCATGCTGGCCAAAGGCAAAAGCTTGAATGCCGGGCAGATCGGGAATGGTTAAAGGTTTGAGGTGAATCTGGAAAGGATCTGATTGGGCGACCATCACAATAGATGCCCAAATCAAAATGAGGAGTAGAGCGAACTTTTTCATACCACAGGTCAATACAGTTGAGACCTGAAAATTAAGTTGGTTTGATCACCCGAATTGTAACAAAAGTTGAATAGTAATGCATCACCAATGAAAAAGGAAATAGTAAAACCTAGGACGTAACAGTCAAAAGGCAGTAAATTTTAACCTCTTCAACTGCTCTTTTCAATCTTCAATCTTCATTTTTCAATTGAACTACTCTACTTGTTTCTTCTTTTTACTCTTATGCTTCAGCACCTTGGCCTCTACATAAAAGATAATTTCTTCCGCGATGTTTTTGCAGTGGTCGCCAACGCGCTCCAGCTTTCGGATGGTGGAAAGGATGTATAAGCTTTCTTCAATTTTATCGGGGTGATTTCGGATAAATTCAGCAACAACATTGTTCGCGCTGAAGTTAATTTCATCCACCACTTCATCCCGTTTGAATACGCCTCTGGCCATTTTCGTGTCATCCGTTTCAAATGCTCTTAATACATCTTCGAGAATGTTGTTGATTTCGCCGTACATCTCGAGTATCCTTGTTTTTTCAAGCAGTTGAGGATCAAATGGGTG
Organism: uncultured Saprospiraceae bacterium; assembly: GCA_964646645.1. Classification (GTDB taxonomy): domain Bacteria; phylum Bacteroidota; class Bacteroidia; order Chitinophagales; family Saprospiraceae; genus Opimibacter. The sequence continues at coordinate 38,750 of CAZYHJ010000006.1, forward strand.
ATCGGCAAATATGATATACTTCGCGATGCCTTCAGCAATATCCCCGTTGCGCTCCAGGTTATTGTTCATTTTGAGTACAGCCAGTACTATGCGCAGGTCTATGGCAACAGGATTGTAAAGCGCAAAAATATTTTCACAATCCCTGTCGATCTTGAGTTCGAGGGAATTGACACGTTTTTCGGTAGCGACCACTTCGCGCGCCAGATCTTTATCGAACTGGACCAACGCTTCTTTTGTTTTGACCAGTTGCGAGATGACCAGCTCCCACATGTTGGTGAGTTCGGCCCGCAACAAGCCCAATTCTTCTTCTAGATGTGTCATATTATCGGAATTAAGTGCATTAGATATATCCTGTTCTTTATCGTGAACGTCCATATCTAAGTAAAAAGTTTAACCGAATCTTCCGGTGATGTAGTTTTGAGTGAGTTCCTTTTTTGGATTAATAAATATCGTTTTCGTATTGTCATACTCCACCAGTTCGCCAAGATAAAAAAAGGCGACCTTATCACTGACCCGGCCGGCCTGTTGCATATTATGGGTAACAATGATGATGGTGTATTGATTCTTTAGCTCGTGGATGAGTTCCTCAATCTTTGAAGTAGAAATGGGATCCAGCGCGGATGCAGGTTCGTCCATCAGCAGAATGGAGGGTTGCACGGCCAAAGTACGGGCGATGCAGATTCTCTGTTGCTGTCCACCGGACAATGATAATGCTGATTTATTAAGGTTATCCTTTACTTCATCCCAGATTGCGGCCCGGCGGAGAGAAGTTTCTACGGTTTCATCCAGCAGCGATTTATTATTGATGCCCTGTATACGCAGGCCATACACGATGTTTTCGTAAATCGATTTTGGAAACGGATTGGGTTTTTGGAAGACCATACCCACCTGCTTGCGCAGTTCTTCAACTCTTACCTTTTTATCATAAATATCCTCCCCATCGATTCGGATACTTCCGGTTTTCCTGAAGCCATCGATATAGTCGTTCATGCGGTTGAGCAACCGGAGAAAGGTCGATTTACCGCATCCGGAGGGACCGATAAACGCCGTAACAGTATTCGCCTGTATATGGATGCTGACATCCTTGATCACATGGGCCTGATCATAATAGACATTTACATTTTCCGCGACCAATTTATCTGTCGTCATAACTGTTACCATTTAACTTTTTTCTGCCAGCGGTTGCGAAGATAGATCGCAATGCCGTTGAGGACAAAGGTGATCAGGAGCAGAATAATAATTGCCGCGGTGGCATTGACAATAAACGCCTTCTGGGGTCTCGACAACCAGTTGAATATCTGGATGGGCAGGACTGAAAAATCATCCATCGGACTGGAGGGAAGCGTGGTGATATAAAGCATTGCGCCAATCACAATCAAAGGTGCAGTTTCTCCAATGGCTCTTGAAATCGCCAGGATGACCCCGGTCACAATGCCACCTGAAGCGGCTGGGAGAACCTGGTGCCAGGTGGTTTGCCACTTAGTGGCGCCAAGCGCGAAGGAGGCTTCCCGGATCGTCTTGGGTACAGCTTTCAATGCCTCACGGGTGGCGACAATGATGATCGGCAAAATAAGCAGGGATAAGGTCAAACTTCCTGACAACAAACTTCTGCCAAGTCCGAAGATGCGTACAAAAACTTCCAGGGCCAACAATCCATAAATAATGGACGGCACACCAGCAAGGTTAGTGATGTTGATTTCAATAAAGGACGCAAATTTGTTTTTTGCTCCATATTCCTCAAGATAAATGCCTGATGCGACGCCAAGAGGAATGGCAATGAGTGAAGTCAACACCATGATCCACATGGTCCCTACCAGTGGAATCAGAATTCCCGCATTTTCAGGTTTGCGTGACGGAAGCGAAGAGAGAAACTGAAAGTCCAATCTATGGAAGCCCTCATTGACCACACTGATGAGAAAAATCGCAAGCATAAATAGCCCGAACAGGGTACAGGCGATCCCGAAATACCGGAATGCCGAATCCTTAAAACGGTTGATGGCAGCTTGCCTACTCATACTTCTCCTGGAATTTTCGCTTGATATAGAAGCTGATATTGTTCAGTATAAAAGTCAATACAAACAATGCGATCCCTGCGGCAAAAATGGTCTGGTACTCCAGCGATCCCTGCACCACATCGCCAAGGCTAACCTGAACGATGTAGGTGGTGATCGTTTCCACAGGCACGAAGGGGTTGAAAGTAAGTCTGGGTTGTTGTCCTGCAGCTATAGCAACAATCATCGTTTCGCCTACGGCCCTGGAGATAGCCAGAATCACCGAAACAATGATGCCGGAGGATGCGGCCGGAACCAATACCTTAAATGAGGTCTGAAATCTGGTGGCACCAATGCCATATGAAGCTTCCCTTAGTGAAGTAGGCACTGCATAAAGCGCATCCTCACTCAATGATGAAATCATCGGGATGATCATAATACCCATGACAATACCCGGAGAAAGTGCATTGAAACCAGCCATATCAGGAAAGAACTGCTGGAAAAATGGCGTAATCACCATTAAAGCAAAAAAACCATACACCACAGTAGGAATCGCGGCAAGGATTTCCAGGATTGGCTTTAGGGTCTTTCGAAACCCTTTTGGTGCATATTCATTCAGATAAACCGCGATGGACAATCCAATAGGAAGGGCCACAAGGACGGCTATAAATGAGGTCAGCAGCGTGCCGGTCACGAGCGGTAGTATCCCAAAGTGCTTGTCCGCAAACAGCGGCGTCCATTGGGTGTCAAATAAAAAATCCGTAAGAGGGACCTTGGTAAAAAAAACTGACGACTCAGAAATTAACACATAAAGGATACCCAGTGTGGTCAGGATACTGACTGCAGCACACATGAGCAATAAACCCTCTATGATTTTCTCTTTAAATCGCATATATAAAACAAGTACATACGGGATGCAAAATCAATCCATCCCGTATGATGTATTAGGTTATTCCGCAGGATGTGAAGCCATAAATTCACTCCACTTTGCTTTGACCGCGGTCGTTTCTTCTTCTGTTTGAGGGATAAAACCAACTTCTTCCGCCAGGCCATTTGCATTGTCGAGGTAATAGCTCACAAACGACTGTACTTCCTTGCGCTTTGCAGCCAGGCTGTTGATATAGATATATAACGGACGTCCCAGCGGAGCATAGGTTTTGTTCTTCACCGTCTCTACGCTAGGCAATATTGGTCCGTCACCATTTTCTGGTTTTTCATCATTGATACCGATGACTTTGAGCTTATCCTTATTTTCTTCAAAATAAGCAAGACCAAAAAAGCCAAGAGAATACTTGTCAGAAGCAACACCCTGAACAAGTACGTTGTCATCCTCACTGGCTGTGAAGTCACCCCGGCTGGAATGGCTCTTTCCTACCACGGCTTCCGTGAAGTAGTCATACGTACCGCTTTCTACGCCGGCACCGAACAAGTGGATTTCTTCATTTGGCCATTCCGGACGGATCTGGTTCCATTTTGTGATCTTACCCTGTGCTTCCGGTTCCCAGAGTTTCTTGAGTTCAGATACGGTAATATCATTGCACCAATCGTTTTTAGGATTGACCACGACGGCCATGCCATCATAAGCTACGATCAACTCTACATAACTTACATTATTGGCTTTGGCAATGCTGTCTTCTGCGCTTTTGATCGGACGGGATGCATCATTGATATCGCTTTCACCACGTCCGAATTTTTTAAAACCGCCGCCTGTGCCGGAAAGGGCCACGGAGACTTTTACGCCAGGCTGGGTTTTTTGATATTCTTCGGCTACGGCTTCAGTGATCGGAAATACAGTGCTGGACCCATCGATATTAATGGTGCCGCTGAGGCCACCACTTGTGTCCGTATTTTTTTGACCACATGACATGATCAGTAGGGCAAAGAGGGAGAGCAGGAAGGATTGAACAGACATAGTTGAAGGGATAAAGTTGAAAATTAAAAAGAGGCAATATCAGGAGACCAATAATCTATGGTGAATTTCGCCGCAAAAGTACCCAGATTACCTGCCTTAATGAAGTTCCAATGTTAATTCATCGTAAACAAATCACAGGAGGCATTAATATATGGTTGTCTGGGATGTCAGAATCGCAGAAGTAATACTGACAAGGTATACTGCCAGTTCCTCCTGAAAGGAAGTCCGTTAATAGTCTCAATATTGATAATTAATATTATATACATTTTATATTAATATCATATAAATGTTTTCCAAAGGGTTCCGTTAGCGTCTGGCACCTGGACCACAGAAAGATTGAAATTTTAAAAAGTGACCTGTTTTTATTAAATTTATGGGATTGGAGGGCGGTTTGCACTCCGATTTTGAATCAATAACCAAACGAAACACACCATTCTATGAAAAAAGTACTCAAAGTACTGGGTATCCTTATTGGGGTACTGGTACTCCTTGGAGCTGCTGGAGCAGCCTACATTCAATTTAACGGAATTCCTTCCTATGAGGTACAAGCTATTGACCTCAAAGTAACTCCGGACAGTACCATGTTAGCTGAAGGAAAACGCCTGGCCACGCTGGTATGTAATCAGTGTCACATGGCACCAAGCGGAAAACTTGAAGGTAACAGGATGCCTGATCTTCCGCCTCAGTTTGGAGAGGCCTGGTCAGCCAATATTACCCAGGATGAACAATACGGAGCAGGAAGATATTCTGATGGTGAGTTAGCTTATTTACTGCGAACAGGAATAAAAAGGGACGGCAACTATGCTCCGCCCTGGATGCCTAAGTTCCCTCATTTATCTGACTATGATCTGCACAGTATCATCGCCTACCTTCGTTCAGATGCGCCGGAACTTGAAGCGGTCAATAAGCCACAACGGCCAAGCGAACCAACTTTTTTCGCAAAGTTTTTATGTTATGTCGCTTTCAAACCCTTGCCATATCCAGATGCAGCAATCACTGCCCCTCCAAAAGAGGATAAAGTGGCTTTTGGCAAATATATCAGTACAGGTAAAGTGGAGTGCTTTGGCTGCCATAGTCCAAGTTTTGAAACCATGAACATTTTTGAGCCGGAAAAAACACCTGGATATTTCAGCGGAGGAAACGCGATGCGGGACATGGAAGGCAAAACTATTTTGACCCGTAATCTCACTCCGGATCCTACTACAGGGATTGGTGGGTGGACAGAAGAGCAATTTATCAAGGCCGTAAAATATGGTCAGCGGGATGGCAAACCTGCCTTAAGATATCCTATGAATCCATATGCGGCCCTGACGGATGAGGAAGTGGCTGCGATTTTCGCGTACCTGCAGACGATTCCACCGATTGTCCATAATGTTGATGCTATCGTGGTCAAATAAACCCCGAAAATGAAATTCCAGGACCTGGGATACCTACTGATTTAAAAACCAGATGGCGGCATTTAATACGGTCGCAAAACTGACCCATGCCAGGTATGGGAGTTGGAGGTATGCAGCTGGTCTGGATAGTTTTCTGAAAACAAGGATCATAAAGAGAATCATGATCCAAAGGACCACGATATTGATTAAGGCAAAAAATGGAGATTGAAAGTTGAAAAACACAAAACTCCAGCTGATGTTAAAAGCAAATTGAATTAAAAAAATCAGTACTGCCTTTTTTCGGGATGGTGTGGAAGGAGTTTGCAGGATAAGATATAAACTCATTCCCATCAAAAGGTATAATAGGGTCCACACCGGACCAAATATTGTATTGGGCGGATTAAAGGAGGGTTTAATCAGCGAAGCGTACCAGCCACTAATGCTTTCTGCGCTGGCATATCCTGCCAGTGCTCCTAGTATCACCGGGCCAGCTAAACAAAGAAACAGCTGCCCCCATTTGATCGACTTATCCATATGTTGAAAGTAACAAGTGAGCGTTTAGGTTTTTAATCGTGATATTCCCCCATCTACATGGATGACTTGTCCGGTGATCCAACCTGATTTTTCAGAAAGCAGGAAAGCAGCCATGTGTGCTATATCCTGAGGAGTCCCGATCCGTTTTAAAGGATGCCTTTGCGCATTGGCATTGCGTTTATCTTCTGTATTCAATAATGAGGCAGCAAGGGGCGTATCGGTAAGGGATGGAGCAATACAATTGACCCGTATTGTTGGAGCCAACTCGGCAGCAAGTGCCCTGGTGAGTCCCTCCAACGCCCCTTTTGATGAAGAAACCATGGAATGAAACGGTAAGCCGGTATCCACTGCCGCAGTCGAAAATAAAACCACTGATGGGTTTGCACCTTTTTTTAACGCAGGTAAGGCAGCCTGAAGCGCCTTTATGGCGCCAACGACCTGCAAGCGATAGTCCTCCAGGAAAGCATCCGCACTGATCCGATGAAATGGTTTTAACGTGATGGTCCCCGGGCAATAAACAATGCCGTCCAGCGATTCAGGAATAAACGTGAAATCAGGTTGGTCGTCAAGCACATTGCAGGAATGAAAGTTTAGATTCGTTTCATCGGCAATATCCACTTTTCTATTTCTGGTGCCGATGACTGTATGACCTTCCGCGGCTAGAAGTCTGGCAGTCTCCAGGCCAATGCCTGAGGATGCGCCTATGATAAGAATGACTGACATGGCCATCCTAACAATAGGAAGCGTCAAAAGTTGAAACCTCCAAGTACTACTATACTAAGCCCGAATACCTGATTTCCTAGGCTTTTTTCGTTTTCACCGTTTTCATCTGAATGAAGTCCACGAAGAAAGAAAAAGCCATGGAGAAATAAATATATCCTTTTGGAATGTGGAAGTCAAGCCCTTCACCGATCAGGGAGATACCAATGATCAGCAGGAAGCACAAGGCCAGTATTTTAAACGAAGGATGTTTTGAAATAAACTCACTGATGGGCTTAGAGGCAAACAGCATGATCCCAACAGAAATGACCACCGCAGTATACATGATCCAAAGCTGGTCCACCATCCCTACGGCAGTGATAATGGAATCAATGGAGAAAACGATATCAAGCAGGAGGATCTGGATCAGCATGTCTTTAAATGTTACTTTCTTCCTTTTAGCGGCGTCTTCGTAGTCATGATGAACTTCCTCTGATTTCAGATAGATTTCTCTTGTGCTTTTATAGATCAGAAACAATCCCCCTGCCAGCAGGATAATATCCTTGCCGGAAATATCAATATCCATGATATTGAAGAGTGAGTTGTCCAGTTTCATGATCCAGGAGATAAGGGCAAGCAAAATCAATCGCATGATCATGGCCAGTCCAATACCCAATTTTCGGAGTTTATCCCGCTGCTCCGGAGGCAATTTATCGGCTAGAATGGATATGAAAATCACGTTATCGATTCCCAGGATAATCTCAAGGAACACAAGGGTAATCAGGGGTAGAATAAATTGAGTAATATCCATGGAGCAGTTTTTCTTTTGTTTTAGTCTGGAATTGAAACAGGGTCGCTTGTCCCATACTCCAAACAGGGGTGAAAAATATTACTTTTCCTGTAGATGATCCCTCAAAAAGAAAAGGTGTACCCCTCAACAGGATACACCCTTCCTACTTGATTCGGGAGATTAGTTTTGGACGGCTTCGAATCTGAACATCGGCGCCATTTTTGCTTTTTGGAGGGTCATCTGGTTGCCATTGATCGAATAGTTGTCCATCATTGACAGGCTCCTGCCCATTTCCTGTTCTATGGCGACATCAGGACAAGCCATCAGGGTCGTGCCGATTCCGGAAAACCTGACTCGATTTCCTTCTGTGAGTTCGTACTGACCGATAAGTTGATTACATCCTGTGTTTCCGACCAGTTTATTGCTGTCCTGAAACATGATATAGGCTTCCTTTTGGTTGGAGGGAGGATTGGTTACAGGTTGCCCGTTCAACTCGATGAGTTTCCAGTGCGTATTCGTGATGCCGGTTTCAACAGGCGCTGCGGTAGCGGCCGCTGCTGCCGGAGCAGTAGTCTCGGGTTGATTATTGGAAGAAGGGGATTGACAGCTCGTCAGGAATAGGATTCCGGCAGAGCAGATGATGAGAAAGTTTTTCATATTAAAAGTTGGTTTGTTGACTATTGTTTTGCCAGGATATACTTGTCTGCGAGTCCACCCGTAATCCTGTTACCGGACATGTCGAGCTGGATGACCTGATTTTCACCCACAAAATACTGGGTTGGTGCATTTTCAATATTGCCCAGGATTACCGTATTGCCGGCGGGATTCCATGTAAATGAACCTGTTTTTTCGATGGCCTGAGCATCCGGTTTGCCGAGGTAATTGGTCCGTAGCAAATAGGTGTTATCACTATTCAGGATGAGAACGGTTTCAATACCTTCACAATCCGCGCATGGTACCACGCCTTTGTACATGCCCGCCCAGTCAAGGGCATTTTGTGACGAATGGGCTTTGTCTGCCATCAGGGTATCTGCTCCCTGGGTTGCAGCATCAGCAGCTGCAGAGGAAGTATCGGCGGTGCCTTTTGTGCCGCAGGCGGCAAGGAATAAGGCAGCAAGAATGGGGAGGAAGAGTGTTTTATTCATGGTTAAGTTTTTTAAAATAAGTTCTGTGCAATAACAAGGAAGAAAAGCCTTTGTTCAGCAGCCGAAATGTCTCAGGTAACACATTATAAATGCCAGAAGGCAGACGATCTGAGAAAACAAAAGTAAATCACCTGGCCCAACAACTAAATTAGGGGCCGTCTCAATACTCCTATCTTTGTCCCGGGAAAAATATCCCATCTTGCACCGCATGATCAAAGACACCTTCGGACGCGTCCATGATTATCTGAGAATCTCTCTCACAGACGCCTGCAATTTTCGGTGTACCTACTGTATGCCGGAGGAGGAGATGCATTTCAAGGCTTCTCCGCTCCTGATGCAGCCAGAGGAAATCGAGGCGATAGCGGGCCTCTTTGTGCGCTGGGGTGTCAGGAAAATAAGGTTGACAGGAGGAGAACCCCTTGTGCGCAAAGAAGCGGCAGATATCATCAGACGGTTATCCAGGTACCCGGTCGAACTCACCCTGACCACGAATGGAGCTAAGGTGGATGAATTTGTGGAATTGTTTCACTCCGTTGGTATTCGTTCCCTGAACATCAGCCTGGACACCCTGAAGGAAGACCGGTTCCTGGCAATGACCCGCAGGCCCTTGTTCCAAAAGGTCTGGGATAATATCCAGCTCATGATCCGGGAAGGTTTTCATGTCAAAGTCAATGCAGTCATGATGCATGGCGTCAATGATGATGAGATCCTTGATTTTGTAGCCTGGACTAAAGAGCAACCCGTGCATGTGAGGTTTATCGAATTCATGCCGTTTACCGGTAATCATTGGGAAAATAAGCGGGTGATCAGTTATCAGGAAATCATCAATACGGTCGCGGAACAGTATGATATCATGAAACTCAGGGATGATCACCACGATACTTCCAAAAAGTTTATGGTATACAACCATGCGGGTACATTTTCAGTGATCAGCACGATGACGGCTCCTTTTTGCCAGGGCTGCAACCGCATGCGACTGACCGCGGACGGAAAGATGAAGAACTGCTTATTTTCAAAAGGGGAGGTGGATTTGCTCAGCGCATTCCGGAACGGCGAGGACATCGAACCATTGGTCAGGCAGTGTGTATTGGAAAAGGAAGAGGCCCTGGGCGGGCAATTTGCTCCGGATGTTGAAAGGGTTGATCCCGATCTTCTGACCAACAGGAGCATGATTCGAATCGGGGGTTAAGTAAGTTGTGTTACCATTCCATAGCTTAGCATCCCAATCCAAACCCGATGATATCCGTTGACGAAGCCAGGAAATTGATTGCGGACAAATGTAAACGTCTGCAGCCCGAGTATATCCCGCTTGTTAAAGCTGTGGGTTATGTGCTCGCTGAGGATATCTATTGTACGGTGGATACTCCGCCTTTTGACCAGGCTGCTGTGGATGGCTATGCTTTCTCTTTTGCCGGTTGGGATAAAAATCAACCGCTGACAATAGATGGTCAAATTCAAGCCGGGAGCAGTGCCGGTCATCCCATTCCTCAGCAACATGCCGTAAAAATATTTACCGGCGCTCCGATTCCGCCAGGAACAGATACTGTCGTCATGGTGGAAAAAACTGAGCGGACTGATGATACCGTTCTTATCAATGATCCACAGATCATCCGGGGAGCAAACGTTCGACTGAAAGGGTCGCAAACGCGTATAGGGGAGAAAGCACTTTCAGCCGGTCATAACATGAATCCGGCTTCAGTTTCATTTCTCGCCAGCCTGGGCATCGGGAGTGTCAATGTATATGCCCGACCTAAGGTCAGAATTATTGTTACCGGTAATGAACTGGTGCCTCCGGGAGTACCGCTGAAGGATGGGAAGATTTATGAGTCGAATTCAGCAGGATTGATTGCTGCCTTAAAAGTCGCGGGCATCAAACCACTATCTGTGGAGGTCATTGATGATCAGGAATCGGCCATCATGCATGCCATCAACCGGTCATCTGACGCGAATATTTTGATTCTTACAGGTGGGGCCTCCGTCGGGGATTACGATTTTGTACCCTCGGCATTGACAAAATGTGGTGTGCTGAAGATCTTTCATAAAGTAAAACAAAAGCCTGGTAAACCTTTATTCTTTGGCATGGAAGATGATTTGTTGGCCTTTGGTTTGCCGGGCAACCCTGCGGCTGTCCTGACTTGTTTCTACGAGTACATCCTTCCGGTGATTGCCGTCATGTCGGGTATAAAACCATTCGAAAAGACTACCGCTGTATTGGAAAACGGAGCAAGGAAAAAAGGTGGGTTGACTTATTTTCTGAAAGGCAGGTATACAGATGGTCGGGTCACCATTCTTGAAAGCCAGGAAAGTTATTTGATGAATTCCTTTGCACACGCGAATTGCCTGATAGAACTTGAGGAGGACCGGGAGGCTTATGATGCCGGTGAGACAGTGAAAATCCTTCCGTTTCAATAAGGAAAAGATACTATGGTTGTTCCAGATATCTTTTTCTATATCCTGTTGCCTGCTGTAGCTTTCTTATATGCCTCTGTCGGGCACGGAGGAGCGAGTGGTTATCTCGCCCTGATGGCTTTGTTTTCGTTTGCACCCGAGGTCATGCGTCCCACTGCTTTGGTGTTGAATGTGTTTGTTTCCCTGATCTCGTTTATTCAGTATTATCGGAATGGATATTTCGAATGGCGTTTATTCTGGCCATTTGCATTGGCATCTGTTCCTGCAGCATTTTTGGGCGGACTGATCGTCATGGATGGAGAAATGTATAAGCGCATCCTGGGTGTGCTTTTGATTTTATCTGTTCTTCGTTTGGTAGGTTTTGGAAAAACTCAAATCAATTCCATTAAGCCTCCGCAATTATTAACAGCACTTCTTATCGGTGGTGCTATTGGATTCTTGTCCGGACTCATCGGAATAGGTGGCGGTATCATCCTCAGCCCTGTAATTTTATTGTTGCATTGGGGCGATATGAAACGGACCGCAGCGGTTTCTGCACTGTTCATCTTTGTCAATTCGCTCGCCGGGCTGGCGGGATTGTGGACGAAGGGATTTGAGATGACTTCTCAGATGGTGTTGATGCTTGGACTGGCGGTGGGTGGTGGATTGCTTGGGGCCTGGCTCGGAGCGGGACGGATGGAGAATAGGCAATTGAAATGGATCCTCGCCGTGGTGCTTACGATTGCATCGGTGAAGCTTTTGTTGACGTGAGTCGTGAGTCGTGAGTCGTGAGACGTGAGTCGTGAGTAAACTGCCTGATTCCTATCTCCTGATTCCTACCTTTTTCCGCCCTTCCGCCCTTTTCCCTTACTTTACATCCATGAATTCCACCATTGAAATTCTCGCATTTGGGCAGATACTTGATATTATCGGGCAGAAAACACTGAACGTGGAGTATACTGATGATACGGATCAGTTGACTGCCACGCTGATAGAAAAATTTCCATCACTCGCCAAAGCAGAATATCGGATGGCTGTTAATATGGAAATCATTCGTGGCAATGTGAAATTGAATCCGGGGGATGTGGTGGCATTACTGCCACCGTTTTCGGGGGGGTAGATTCTTTTCGAACAGGTTCGGATAAATTCCATTAATTTTAGATAAAAGAAGGGGTCGGCCTTCGAAGTATATTGGCATGAAGAAGCAAATCAAGATCATCGTTGAAAAGCATAAAGATGGCTTTGTAGCCTATCCGATTGGATTGAAAGGGGTAGTGGTTGCTCAAGGTAATTCCTACGACCAAGTCCTGACAGAGGTAAAATCAGCAATTGATTTTCACATTGAAACCTTCGGCAAAGAAGTCTTTGAAGGAGAGGATATGATCATGGACGTATTTGTTGCCGAAACTCAGGTTGCTATGTGATGCCCCGTTTTCCGCGTGATGCTCCCAAAGAAAAGGTTTTGAATGCCTTGAAAAGATTATCCTTTGTAATAGTAAGGGAGGGAAACCATATTGCCATGCGACGTATAAATGCGGATGGCACATCAACGCCTCTTACCCTTCCAAACCATAACAGAATTAATGCCTCCACCCTACGGACCATTTTAAATCAATCTAACATATCCAGACAAGAGTTTTTGGAGGCATTTTACAATAAGTAAAGTACAAGGAGATGTCATGAGCAATTGGTTTGTGATTTCAATATTCATCCTATTTTACGACAGCACCCTCAATGCTCAGAATAAGCCTGACCAAAAATATTTCCAGGGCGCATACTTTGCCTACATGGTTGACCCCATATATGATGAAGTAACCAGTGATTCAATCAACCTACATAGTCAGTACCTGAATATTAATTTCCGTTATGCGCTCAACCGGGTTTGGAGGGTTGGTGCTGAATACATTCTGACTTTCATATCAGCGGATGAAGTTGACGATCCCTTCTCTACCGTTGGCTTGACGATTGATTATGATATACTTCGGGCAAAACGATCGAAATTGCATCTGCGGGCCGGCTTGAGTTGGAGCAATTTTAATTCCCTCACGAATGGATTTCCACAGAAAAGATCGGTCTTTAATCGGGTACTTGGCGGATCCTATGAATACAGGCTCAACAATGTATTTTGGGCGTATGGAGGATTATATCATCATTTTCCATTTAATGAAATAGAATTTAAAGATGCCATGATCCAACCTTTCATTGGAATGGTCATCGGCATCTGAGGTATCCGTACTTTTGATTTTGACATGTCAGATAAAAAACCTAAAAAAGTCTTCATCGATGGCCCGGTCTCCCCGGAGTTTGTGGCCAAATCTATTGCGTCGCACAGCACTAAGATGGATATCGGCGCCCACAGCATTTTCCTGGGCCAGGTCCGAAATGACCTCATCGGAGAGCAGCGCGTTGAGGCTATCGAGTATACCGCCTACACGGAAATGGCCGAAAAGAAATTTCACGAGATCCGTGAGGATGCTTTCGCTCAATACCCATTGACTTGTCTTCATATTTATCACAGCCTCGGGACAGTAGCCGCTGGTGAGATCAGCCTTTTTGTTTTTACCTCCGCCGCCCACCGCTCCGAAGCCATCCGCGCCTGCGAATACCTCGTCGAACGCATCAAGCATGAGGTCCCTGTCTGGGGCCGCGAGATCATGGAGGATGGGAACTCGGTGTGGAAGGAGAATTAAGGATCGTGAGACGTGAGACGTGAGACGTGAGTCGTCAGACGTGAGTCGTCAGACGTGAGTCGTGAGTTGCGGTTGGTGAGCTGTAGCACAAGGATGTGTAAAGCGGGTCGAACCATGAATGGTGAGTTGTGAGTAGTGAATCGTCAGTCGTCAGATATTTGCCTATTGCTTATTGCCCATTGCTTTCTGCCATCGGTCGCCGAAGCGCATTTCCGCGCGAAGGAGACCTTCCAGCTTAGTGGCTTCGCAGCACTGCGGGATCTCCGCTGCGCTTCGATCTTCCCTGTGCTCTATGCTCTATGCTCTCTGCTCTATGCGTTTTTAGGCACGGTTTTCCCTATATTTGATATCACGAAATCACCCACCCGATGCCCCCTCCACGGTGTGTTGGTTGTTTCGCCATTTGAGCTCAATTCTAAACATATTAATGAATATCAAGAAGTATAACGGCCTGTATTTCAATGACGGAAAATTTTCCTCAGTGAGGGACACCCTTTCCGTTGAGGTCGGCCTGAGTATTTCAATCAATACCATTCCCTTCACGGTCACCATGCAGACGCCCGGACAGGAGAAGGACCTGGTCAGGGGCCTCCTTTTTTCCGAAAGTATCTACCGGGATCTGAACCACCATCCAAAATTGGAAATGACTGGCATGGATGAGGATGGGTACATCAGCGCCATTAATGTGACGATACTGCAGGAACGCTTGCTAAAGGATTTTGCCGGCACCCGAAATGTAATGTCTGCCTCATCCTGTGGATTGTGTGGAAAAACAACTTTTGACGAAGCGGATACAGCCAGGATTATAAATGATCATCAAATCGATCCCGGAATCATTGGGGAGATGTTTGATCAGATGAACGAATTGCAGAATTCGTTTAAAGCATCCGGAGGTACCCACGCCGCTGGTGCATTTACGCTCGAGGGAGAATTGCTCAGCATACGTGAAGACATCGGCCGGCACAATGCCGTAGATAAAGTGATCGGCGACCTGATCCACCAAAACCTCCTTCAACGGGCCGCCTGCCTGACCGTTAGTGGCCGCATATCATTTGAAATCGTCAGCAAAGCAATTTCGGCCGGCATACCCTATCTTGCCTCAGTATCGGCCCCATCCTCCCTCGCGGTGGATACCGCCGAACAAGCAGGCCTGACGCTCATGGCGTTTTGCCGCAATCACAGATTAACCGTTTACTCAAATACCGGGAACGTACGTACCGAATCAACAGAGGCGCTGGCCCCGGTCAACAAGAAGTAAAATGTCAAAGAATTTAAGTGAACTCTCCGGCCGCAAAGGCCTTGAAAAGAATCTGTTTGAGGAGTTGGGTAAAGCAGCTCAAGCCACAGGCACACCTGATCTGGATGCGCAGGAACAACTGAGCTATGATTTTCTTGTGGGCAAGGCCAATGTGTATGGCGCTGTTTCTTTCTACGATTTTCTACGTCCTGAAAACCAGGGTAAGAAAGTCTATGTCTGCAATGGAAGTGCCTGCATGACCGCCGGAACACAGGATGCACTAAAGGCTACATTATCGACCCATTTTCAAGCCGATGAAATAGGTGAAATGTGCTGTCTAGGCCGCTGCCACGAAAACAGTTCGTTTCATTATGACGGCCGCAACTACAGCGGAACGGATATCCAGAACATCAGCAGTATAAAGCAAAACCAAACGACAACCGCCGAACATTACAATGTCGGTCATATCGGTACACCGATTCTTACGGCACCTTACGGTAGCATCAATGAATACTACAGCATTTTTAAAAAATGCCTTCAACAACCCGCATCACAATTACTTACGGAATTAAAAGATTCAGGAGTGCGTGGTCGTGGTGGAGCCGGTTTCCCAATGGCCTTTAAACTTGAAGCATGCCGCAATCAGCAGGAGGAAACAAAGTTTATTGTTTGCAATGCTGATGAAGGAGACCCGGGAGCATATTCCGACAGGTATATCATGGAACAGCGTCCACATGCCCTTCTCATGGGCATGATGATCGCCGGGTACATCGCCGGGGCCAAATATGGAGTGGTCTACATTCGCGGAGAGTATCCTGAATCCGTAGACATCATCAATGATGCTATTGCGGAACTGCATCAACATCATTTGCTTGGTGAAAACATCGAAGAATCCGGTTTCGATTTTCAGTTTAAAGTAATCAAAGCACAAGGCGCATACATCTGTGGTGAAGAAACCGCCTTACTCTCTTCCATTGAAGGCCAACGTCCCGAGGTGCGCGTGAGACCACCTTATCCGGTACAACAAGGTTTGTTTAATAAACCTACTGTCGTCAACAATGTCGAAACGCTGGCCAACCTGCCATGGATCATGCAGCAAGGTGGTAAAGCATACGCTTCGTTAGGAACTCCTAAATCAACGGGGACAAAATTGATTTCCCTGGATGGTTTTTTTAACAAGCCAGGTATTTATGAAGTGGATATGGGCACGCCCCTAAGACAAGTAGTAGATCAACTCGGTGGAGGATTTAAGTCGCCAGTAAAAGCCATGCATATCGGTGGTCCACTTGGAGGACTGGTGCCTGTAAGCGCCATTGATAAACTTACGGTCGATTTTGATTCATTTGCCCGAGAGGGATTCTTATTAGGACATGCTTCTGTTGTTTGCATTCCTGAAGATTATCCATTGGTCCAGTACATCGAACATCTCTTCCGCTTTACGGCACATGAGAGTTGCGGAAAATGTTTCCCTTGCAGATTAGGTTCGACGCGCGGGTATGAATTGCTGGAAAAAGCACAAAAGGAAAACTATAAGATTGATATCACACTGATGAAGGATCTGCTCGACACCATGGAAGCCGGATCCTTATGCGCATTGGGTGGTGGACTACCGCTACCTATTAAGAATGCCATGAAGTATTTTGAAACCGAACTCGCACCCTACTTTAAATCATAAAGGTTATGTCACAGACAGCCTATATCAACGATATTGAATATCCCATCCTGCCAGGTGATACCATTTTAAAGTTGGTTCGCCGTCACCTGGGCCAGGATCATGTGCCGACATTGTGCGATGCGCCTAACCTTGATCCCTTTGGTTCATGCAGGGTATGCAGCGTGGATGTCGCCCTCGTCAAGAACGGACCCGCAAAGGCACAGGCTTCATGCCATACACCGGTCATGGCCAACTCTTACATCTATACGGACAGTGAGCGTATCACTAAACTTAGGAAGAATATCATTGAGTTGGTGTTGACAGATCACCCATTGGATTGTTTGACTTGCGAAGTGAATAACAACTGTGAGTTACAAACCGTAGCGGCAAGAGTCGGCATTAGAAAAGTACGATATCCGGAAGGTAAGAACCATCTGGATAAGGAAAAGGATCTGAGTCATCCGTACATGACATCTGATTTTTCAAAGTGTATCAATTGCTTCAGGTGTGTGCGAGCCTGTGATGAAGTGCAGGGGCAGTTGGTGCTGAGTATGGCTGGTCGTGGCTTTGATAGTCATATCATCAAGGGATTTGAACAAAACTTCTTTGAGTCGGATTGTGTGAGTTGCGGCGCTTGTGCGCAGGCGTGCCCAACTTCAGCGATCTCAGATGTGTTTGAATCAAAATCTGTGGCTGTTGATGAGAAGATCAGGACCGTATGCACCTATTGTGGTGTGGGATGCAACCTCGAAGTAGCGGTAGTCAATAAAAAAGTAAAGTCCATCCAGGCGCCTTATGATGCGGAAGTCAATACGGGTCATACTTGCCTCAAAGGCAGATTTGCGTTTTCATTTTACAACCATCCCGATCGCCTGCGTACTCCGCTGATCCGTAAGGATGGAGAATTGGTCCCTGCGACATGGGAAGAGGCGTATAATTATATCGCGGATAAGCTGACCTTCATTAAGAACGAACATGGCCCGGATGCCATTGCAGGTATTTCATCTGCCCGTTGTACCAATGAAGAGAATTACCTGATGCAGAAATTCATTCGCGCGGTCATCGGTACAAACAATATCGATAGTTGCGCCCGCGTCTGCCATTCGCCAACGGCATTGGGTATGCAGCGCACCTTTGGTACCGGGGCGGCTACGAATTCGATCATCGATCTCAAATACACGGATTGCATCATGGTCATCGGTGCCAATCCTACCGATGCGCATCCGGTGACCGGCGCTAAGCTGAAACAGTTTGCGATGAGTGGAAAGACCACGATTGTGATCGATCCTCGTCGAACTGAAATGGCTCGTTATGCCACGTACCATTTACAACTGCGGCCGGGTACTAATGTAGCCGTCATGAATATGCTGTTGTATTGGATCATTACGGATGGCCTGGAGGATAAGAACTTTATAGATTCCAGGACTGAGGGATACGAAGAGTTTAAGAAGCATATCCTCAGCCTGGATGTGAGTGAACTGGAGAAAATCAGTGGGGTGAATAAGGATTTGGCGAGAAAGGCGGCAAGGGCCTATGCTACTGCGCCCAATGCAATGTCATTCCATGGACTCGGTGTGACAGAACATTCACAGGGCACGTACACGGTGATGCTCATTGCGGACCTGGCAATGATCACCGGGAATATTGGTCGCCGTGGTGTGGGTGTGAATCCGTTACGCGGACAGAATAATGTGCAAGGAGCTGCTGACATGGGATGTCAGCCGCATCAGGGCGCGGGCTACCTGGATGTGACGCAACCTGAAGTGCATAAAATGTATGAGGATTTTTATCACGCCAAATTGCCATTGCACATCGGATATAAGATACCACAGATGTATGATGCCGCTTTGGCTGGAAAACTAAAAGCGTTGTGGCTGATGGGCGAGGATAATGTGCAGACGGATCCGAATACACAGCATGTGGTGAGTGCGATGGAGAAACTTGACCTTTTAGTGGTGCAGGAAATCTTTATGACGGAGACCGCAAAATTAGCGCACGTGGTATTGCCTGCCTCTTCATTTTTAGAAAAAAGTGGAACATTTACGAATGGGGAGCGGAGAATACAAAGAGTACAAGCCGTTGTGGAGCCGCTTGAAGGCACCAAACCAGATGGACAGATCATCGTTGATATCATGAATCGTATGGGGTATGCTCAACCCGATTATGATCCGGCATTGATGTTGGAGGAGATTTCGCAGATCGTGCCTTTCTTCGCTGGTGTGAAGTGGGATGAGTTGGGTGAGAATGGCAAGCAATGGCCTGTTAAACCAGATGGTACAGACACGGAGATCCTGCACATTGATAGTTTCAAACGCGGTAAAGGAAAATTCCAGGTGGCCACGTGGCGTGAATCAGAGGAGATTCTCAATCATGGCCAGGAGTTCCCGTATATCCTTACCACAAACCGCGAGCTTGAGCATTACAACTGCGGCACCATGACACGCCGCACGGGTAACGTTGAAATTCTTACGGATGATGTTTTACTGATTCACCCGGAAGATGCCGCCAAACATTTCATAGAAGAAGGTGATTTCGTTTGCATCATCAGCGCCCGTGGCAAGATCGATGTCAAGGCTAAGATCACTGATGAAGTACGGCCTGGGGTGCTATCTTCCACCTTCCATTTTCCTGAAGTGCGCATGAACGATCTGACCTCATCTGTAAGTGACAGCGAAGCCATGTGCCCTGAATATAAAGTGGTGGCTGTAAATATTCGTAAGAGCAAGGGCGTGCATAAAGCAAAAGCGAATGGCGCTACTGCGAAAGCATAGAGCATAGAGCAGAGGGCATAGAGCAAGGGGCAAATAGATTTTGGGAATTAAATTCTTGAAAATTCGCGTGAATTCGCGGCTGTAACCAAATAGGCAATTCGAAGCGCAGCGAAGATCCCGCAGTGCTGCGAAGCCACTAAGCGGGAAGGCAATAGGCAATAAGCAATAGGCAATAAGCAATGGGCAATTCATTGTGTACTACTCACTGCTCACCACTCACCATTCACAACTGACGACTGACGACTCACGTTATACAGATCACAGATCACTGCACACCGATATTCCATGGTAGACATCACCAATAAAATCATCACCCACAGAGTTGCTATTGCCGAAGCCACCGTACATGTCAGCGCTCAGGAGACGATAGATGCCATCCAGCAGAAAACAGTTCCGAAAGGAGATGTCTTTGAGGCAAGCCGTGTGGCCGGACTGTTCGGGATCAAACGGACCAGTGATATGATCCCGGATTGTCATCCCTTGCCGGTGGAATTTGCGGCCGTGAGATTCAGGATCGAAGGATTGGATATTTTTATTGAGACAGAGGTGCATACCCTTTATAAGACTGGCGTGGAAGTAGAGGCCATGCATGGCGCATCAGTCGCGGCACTTACGGTGTATGATATGTTGAAACCGATCGATAAAGGGATTGAGATCCGTAACATACGACTCGTGAAAAAGAAGGGAGGAAAAGGGCAGTATACGGATCTGCCTAAACGCGAACTCAAAGTTGCTGTCATCGTTTGTTCGGATAGTATATCTGCAGGCAAGAAACAGGATTTCGCGGGAAAGGAAATCATCAGCCACTTGGAGAAATGGGGTGTACAGACGCATGACTATACTATCATTCCTGATGAATTGGCTGTCATTCAAGGCAGAGTTCAGGAGTTGTATAATCAGCAATATGATATGATCTTATTGACAGGCGGGACCGGACTTTCACCAAGAGATGTGACCCCCGAAGCTATTCGCCCTATGCTGGACCGGGAGATTCCTGGTGTTGCAGAAGCAGCCAGACAATATGGTCAGCAGCATATGCCTTATAGTATGCTGTCCCGCAGCCTCGCCGGACTCAAGGGCAAGACGCTCATCATGGCCCTCCCCGGCTCTACCCGCGGCGCAGCCGAGAGTATGGATGCTTTGTTCCCTTATATCCTCCACATTTTCCGTGTATCAGATGGTATGCCCCACGGAGAATAGCCTAAGACCCATTCAGCCGATTTTCTTCTTTTTCAAAAAAACTCTTGATTTCTTAAGCCTTTGATTCTCAATTATCTGATTGAGGTAAATCAATTTTTGGTCAAAATATTATTACAAAATGTAAAATAAACTATACAAAAAGTAAAATATGCTTTATGTTTGAGGCGTTAAAAGGGAAACAGGAAACAGGCAATAGGCAATTTGCAATTCGAAGCGCAGCGAAGATCCCGCAGTGCTGCGAAGCCACTAAGCGGGAAGGCAATGAGCAATAAGCAATAAGCAATAAGCAATGGGCAATAAGCAATGAGCAATAAGCAATGAGCAATAAGCTATGTAAAGCAAACCACAGGCTATGAAATAATAACTCTACTAGAAGTCCCCTTTAGGGGATTTAGGGGCCGAGGATGCAATGCAATAAGCAAATTTCTCACGACTGACGACTCACGAATCCCCACTCACAACTGACAATTCACCACTCACAATTAATCAATTCCCATCAAAAATTATCAAACAATGAACCACAAACTTCTCTTACCCAATCGCTTCAAGATGATCGGTTGGATTTTCCTCATTCCCGCAACAATAGCTGGGATTATACTCATGTCAATGGATTATGAGACTGAATGGCTTAACACAAAGGTTTTTGCCATCATAAACGATCAGTTTTTATTTTCCAATAGCGTTACATTTCCCAATAGAAAATTTTTCACAGTGATCACCGCTAACATTACCAATTCCCTGGTAGCGTTTTTATTTATTCTGGGAGCCATGATGGTGGCATTTGCGAAGGAGAAGACTGAAGATGAGTACATCGCAAAACTGAGACTATCATCGCTGCTTTGGTCCGTATGGGTCAATTATATTTTTTTGTTACTGGCTTTGGCTTTTGTTTGGGGCTTCTCCTTTTTTAATGTCATGGTCTACAACATGTTTACTATCCTGATCATCTTTATCATCCGATTCAATTACCTGCTGTACAGAAGCACAAATGCGATGGCCGATGAAAAATAAGATCAGGGTCGAACGCGCTATTCATGACATGACGCAGGAAGAACTCGCCAAACGAATCTCCGTCAGTCGCCAGACGATCAATGCGATGGAAGCCAATAAATACGTACCGTCCACGGTGCTGGCGCTTAAAATCGCCAGGGTGTTTGGAAAACCGGTGGAGGAGATTTTTTCTCTTGATGAAGAGGATTGACTTTAAGGCTATGGATATGTCTCAACCGAACTTGAACCGGGACAAGGAGCAGGATTAGTTTCCAGTGATCCGCTTCCTCTTTTCAATTTCCACTTTTATCGATTCAGGCATTTGACGGCAAGTACAATGTTGCGCATGAGCGATATGCCATTGGATGCGTTGCTCTAACGTTGCATTTTTCGGCATACGGTGTTTTTCATGCCAGCTTTTATTGATTTTATTTGCCATGGAACAAATTCATTTTACGTGAACAATATTTCAAACTAATGCGGTGAAGAGAAATATTCAACAATCAACCGGGCAAGTGTCCCTTGGTCCACAGCCTCCAGCGGATGCTTAAATCCATCGAGAATCTTCAATTGGCCGCGTGGTAGCGCATTTGCAGTATCTCTCGACTCATTGATCGACACCATGTGATCATCACTACCGATAGACACCAGTACATCATGCCCGATGCGGTTGAAATCTCCTGTCGTCATAGCCAGACCATCTCCCAGTAGTGTCATCATAGCCGCTGTTTTTCGCATGATGGTTTTCCAATCCGCCGGGGCATGACGTTCAGCCAGCGTAGCCGCAAATTGAGGTAATTTCTGCCCGATGATGTCCGGATTCATCATTCTGACTTCCTTCGCCGCAGCTTCCGGATTCCACAAGAATTTTGTGCCTAATGTCATGATGCGCTCCACCCGGTCAGGATGAAGCAATGCAAGCTTAAGCGCCACATAGCCTCCCATGCTGTACCCAAAGATGGCAGCCTTGGCAAGCTGATGCGCATTCATGAAATCAATCGTGTCATTCACAAACAAGGAGATCGAAAAGTCATCAGGAATCTCCTTTCCGCCATGTCCGGAAAAGTTAAACGTATGTATCGTAAATTGATCTTTAAGTTGTTCAGAAAGGATTTGGAATTGCGCTGAACTCCCAAGAGCACCATGAAGAAGAATAAGGTTTTGTTTCATGTGGCTATAGCATCATTCATTAGGAGGCGATGAAAGCCGAGATTCGTCATAATGCGTGATCTGACGTGGGTAAGGCAGGCGAATATCTTTTTCCTTCAGCGCCTTAAAGATGGCCACCCGAATTTCACTCTTTATATTCTCTACCCGAAATACCTCCGAGCACCAAAACATAATCGTGATCTCGACGGAGGATTCACCGAATTTTGTAATGCGAATGGAAGGTTCGGGCGATCTGCTAACTGACTTGTGCTGTAACGTCACTTCTTTAAACAGCGTCATCACCGCAGGAATCTCCTCTGTATAGGGAAGTAATACCTGGATTTCAAATCGGGATGTCTGATGACTATAGGTCCAGTTGACCACTTTCCCTTCCGTAATCACAGAATTGGGAAGGATAATATATTTATCCTCCCGCGTCATGACCGCTGTAGTGCGCAGTTTAATCTCCTTCACCCTGCACACGATGCCATCTACTTCGATGACATCATTGACCTTGATGGTGCCGTCAAATAAAATAATGATGCCGGATATAAAATCTTTGAAGAGGTGTTGTAGTCCAAATCCAATACCTACCAACAACGCCGCTGACCCTACAAAAATGACAGAAAGATCAATCCCCAGCGCAGTGACACCCGAAAGAACAGCCACAACGATCAAGGTGTATTTGGCCAGTTGCCGTATAGAGTATTTGGCGCCCTCGTCAATTTTCTTGTGCCGAACGATTGCCCTGCTCAGCGTCATCAGGATGATCTTTGCGGCCAGGATGATCGCTACGACAACAAGTAGGTTGTGCACATACAAGGAGTAGTCTCCTATTTGGAAAATGCGATAGTCCAGAAATGATTTCATAGCCAGAATCTCATTTTACATTTTAAGGCTCCCTTTTTCGAAAGGGCGTTGTTCATCCAGATCCGCCGCCTGTAGAAGGAAAGTGAGCACAAGTGCGTCATCGATTTCTTCGGGCGAATGAAAGTCTCTCCAATATACTTGTTTACGATGTTCTTTAACCAAAAAGACTTCAGGATCATCCAATAGATATCCTTTTGTAAAACCAAGCCGAACTCCATTTTGTTTGACACTGCCCCATGCAATACTTACGGGCCATATAAAGCAGATATTATTATGCCTTTTGTAAAAAGGCACATTGTAAGCAAGTTTCTCTTTAGCATCCGGAATGGCCTGGAGGACCACTTCACGAAGGTTCTCTACCAATTTTAATTCATCGCCCGGCAATGCTTCAAGGAATTCCTCCACGGAGGCAAAGGAGACATCCTGCATTTTGCGTTTGGGTTGTAATGGCTGCATGTTCATTCTTCACTCACGGTAAAAAACTCCCGAACTTTTTCCTGGTAAGAATATACATCCTTCGGCCTTAATTTTATCATGGCCGCCAGGCACTGCCTTTGTGCCGCAGCATTGACATTCATCGCTTCAGCCCACATCGCTACCTCAGTGAGCATACGGTCCTCATGCTTACTTTGAGGATATGATAATCCCATGCTGGCCAAAAATTTTTCACGACACTGATTTTCGGCTTTCTCCCGGTGACCATTGTATTTCTTTTGGATCATATGGGTCGCCCCTGCGGTGATGGCCGGAACACTGATCTGTTTATGCGTGCCTAAATTCAATGCAACGGAATCTGTAGCCAATTTTCGCAAAATTCGGGGAGGAGTTCTATAGCCTGGTTTTGCTTTGATTTTATCTGCCTCCTGTTTGGATAATTGAAACAATGTCCTGTCCACAGGCCTGAACCCAAAACGATAATAAAACCAGAATGCGCCGGAAGCAATGCCTTCCGGGTTGTCATATCCAAACTGATAAGGTTCAACTTCAACGTAGTTCAACCGGAAGACCTGAATGAACACCCGTAAAAGCTGAGCCATGACAAAGGAGGATTCCCCTTTCCTGAATGCAGGGAAAATATTGATCCCAAAATTGGCCCTTCCGCCGAATACCCATGAACCACCATAGGCCACAGGTATTCCATTCTTGAAGGCTGTGTATCCCACATAAGATTCCAGGGCCAACTGCCTCTCAGGAATCATCGTGTAGATTGCCACAGACACGCCCCGATCGAGGTGAAACAACCGAAGGGAATTTTCATCCATGTACGTTGTCGGATCTGTCTCCCTGACCATCAGGATCATGGCATTCTTGATGACCATGATCATATGTTCTTTTGCTGCCGCAGAAGGAGAATCGTGCAAAGGCAAGGGTTCGTTCAGTATGACCTGCGGATCTATCCGCCTGACCAGTTCCTGGTGAGTGTAGATGTTGTCCGCCGGCAATACATTATAGGCTTTGGACCACTTCGCCTGATTGGATTCTAATTTAACATAAACACCGAGTGCATCGTAGAAGTGATCTTTAATGAATGGTTCAGGATCTAAGCGCCCTAGCTCATGGATGATAAATTTTAACCTGTCGGATGTTGGTACTTTGAGGGTTTCCAGCAAGGAGATATTATCCAGTCCGGCGGTGGTCTCACTTCGCTCAAGTGCAGGCAGGGTTAGTTTCAGCACATCATTGAGATCAAGGGTGGCGTTGGCGAAGGTATCCAGCGTGATTTTGCAGCCATTTTGTTGCAGCAACCACCGAACGGCATCATGTGTAAACCGACTATAGACCGGCGTGAACGGTAATCCTGTGTTGTTTAGGGCCTCTCGCCAGGACTTCGGTTGTCGTTTAATAAAGGCAGATAAACGATTCAGGCAAATCCGGGCGTTCCTCCGTTCTTTTTGATCGGAAGGGTAGGCTAGTATAAAAAGGAGAGCATCATGTATGGGGCCAATATGTTGTTTGGGGAACGATGAGCGCTTAGCCAGTGCCCGAAGACTTTCTTTTCTGGTGGTTATAGAGGCCTCATCCATCTGGCCTAAACTTTCTGAAAGGAGTGCAACCTGTTTTGAAAAAGACTGGCTCATGACAAGTCATGTAGGTGATACGGGAAAGATAAGATTTTCCCATCGGAGCCTGTTGCGAAAAGAACGTGATCCGGCTTTAATGCTTTTGGCGCACTTAAACCTTGGTCAAAACGGGAAGGATCAGTAAATGTCCTGAATGTGGTAAGTCATCCCGTTGAAAGAGAAGGAATCCCCTTTTTTAAGCCCTTTCATATGCCCGTAAAGCGGTGCTTTTTCCGACATCCCAAAAATTTTAGCCACTTCCAAATCCAGTTCCTCACTGGACACTGCAATAAAGAACGTGCGTTTATCGGTGACCACCACAGCGCCTCTTTCCACCACTGTTGCCGGATTTTCAGGATCAATAGACCGAAGGATCTCCATTTCTGCCTTGACAAAACGGAGTTCCTGTCCCATCACTTCGAGCATTTCTTCCGGAGCGCTGGCTCCTTCATCCGTCTGGCTTGGTGTTTCACTGTGACTGTAGGCATCAGCTTTAACTTCCTCAATTCGCTGGTCAAAATGCTGGATCAATTCTTCCTGCCTGGCGATGCAGGCTTCCAGGATAACGGCTTTGGAAATTCGTGTGCTCATATGGATCATAATTAGACCTCAAAGATAGCTTTCCGGCCCCAATATTGGCATCTCAAACCATGTCTTCAGCGTCATTTGGAATGGATATTCCCCGCCACGAGGCATTCATCCACCTAAAACGGGCATTCGGTACCCTTTTATTTGACCACAGGGTGGACCTCCCAATACTTTTGAGCCATCAAACGAATCAATAACTCAATCACACTATTCCTAACAACTTAAAAAATTTAAACCATGAAAGCGTTTCTTTTTAAAAACCACTTTTTCGCCTTTGCCCTTATGTCCATCGCCGCATTATCTTTTGTCGCCTGCGACAATAAGGACGAAGAAACACCGGAACCATCACTGGAAGTCTCCCTGGTAGGGACCTGGGATATCAACTCCTACCAACTGGATGATGATGAGTGGATGGGCCTGATCGCCGAATCAGCATTCATCACCTTTGAAGAACCCGTTGACAGCTCAGGGATATTCATCCAGGAAGTCACCTTTGCGGATGGAGAGACGGTTTCGCTTTCCAGCAGGTATATCATCAGTGAAATTCCCGGCCAGATTATTATGTATTACGAAGGCGAACCTATCGTAGTGGATATCGACATTACGGGGAATAAAATGCTTTGGGAAAGCATTCAGCAGCAGTACCCGCTGGTCATCAAGGCTACAAAACGTCAGTAAAACCAACTATGGTTGCGGAAGGAAACTTCCGCAACCCCTTTTAGAAAGCTATACTCCTTTAACTTTGTTCCGATAGATGATAGAGAAGGTACTTGATCCTCTGGCCTCTTTCTACTAAACTTTGATGATGAAAGGAATTCTGATCCTGATTTTTATTTGCAGTTTCACAGTGCTGAGGTTGCCTGCTCAGATGAACAGGGACAGCTTGTGGACCGAATGGAGCAATGCCGCAGCTTCCGACTCTAACCGGTTGAACGCAATACAACGACTCGCCTGGCCAATGCTCAATGTCAATCTGGATTCAGTTTTATTACTGGCCAACATGCAACTAAAGTTTGCGAGGGAGCGGGACCAGCAATTATGGGCAGGGAAGGCGCTCTATACGATAGCCACTGCATATTACTATAAGGGGGATTACGTGAGTTCCCTTAACTATTACCAACAGAGTCTGGACATCCGGAAAGCGATTGGGGATTTGAAAGGTGAAGCCGCCATATATGGAAATTTTGGATTGATCTATAGCGCCAAGGGTGACAATGTCAAGAATCTGGAGTACCAGTTAAAGTCGCTGGCCATCAATGAGAAAATCAATGACACTTCCGGATTGACAAGTAATTACAGCAATATCGCGATCATCTATCAGGAACAAGAGGATACGCTTAAGGCACTGGAATACTATAACCGATCCATTAAGATCTATGAGGCGAAAAGGGATGAACAGGGGCTTGGATTGCTGTACAATAACATCGGCACGATGTACAAGGATTTTAAAATGTGGGATAAATCCTTGTATTATCTGAATAAGAGCCTGGAGATCCGGACACGACTTAATGATCGTATGGGTATGGCGATTACTTACGTCAACCTGGGTACGGTCTACAATAAAATGGGAGAATATGAACAGGCTAAAACCTATACGCTCCTGAGTACAAAGAGTTTTGAAGCCCTCCGGGACTCCGGTAGCCTGACGAATACTTATTATACACTGGGTGAAATCGCTCTGAATCAGATGGATTTTAAAGGGGCGAAAGAATGGTGTGACAAATCATTGGTCATCGCGAGAGCCACAGATAAAGTCCCGGTCCAACGTGCGGCGTGCAATTGCCTGTTCAGGGCTTATAAGGCCACCGGTGATGCTGAAAAGGCGCTCGGGTATTTTGAGGAATTTTATATGCTCGATGACAGTCTGAATAAACTCAACGTAGCCGTCGAGCTGAAGCGTATTGAATTTGAACGGGACCTGCTTTTGGATAGCCTGAGCCGTGAAGATGAGAAACGACAGATCAACCTGGCCCATCAGGCAGAACTGACAAAAAAGAACAACTATATCCGATTGATGCTGCTTCTGGGGATAGGTATTTTGTTGCTGGCCCTGATCTTTTTATTCCGGATGTTACGCTATCAGCGCAATTCACAGCAATTTAAATTGAAATCTGAGCAGCTTGAAAAGCAACAATTAGTCAGTGAGATTGCATTGCTGAAGACCCAGGTCAATCCACACTTCTTATTTAATAGTCTCAGCATTCTCTCTTCCCTGGTGCGTGTGGACCCGGATTTATCTGAAAAATTTATCGATCAGTTGTCCCGGTCATACCGGTATATTCTTGAGCAGAAAGATCAGCCGTTGGTGACCCTCCGTACTGAACTCACCTTTATTGAGTCTTATACTTTCCTGCTGCGGATTCGGTTTGAGAACAAATTCAACGTTCATATTGATTTGCCTGAACAGATCCTGGATAAATATAAAATTCCACCCCTCACCTTGCAGTTGCTGATCGAAAATGCGGTGAAGCATAATCGGATGTCCGTTTCGGAGCCATTGGATTTGACCGTGACCGTAGAAGAGGATAAGATGTTAGTGATCAAAAACAATTTACAGCCGCGCAGCACACCATCGATGTCCACTGGCGTGGGGCTGCAGAATATAATGAACCGGTATGCGCTATTAACCAAGTATCCGGTTTGGGCCGGTGAAGCGGGTGATCAGTTTGTCGTCCGGATTCCATTACTCACCTAAACGGTCAATTGGGACCATTCACACTCAAAGAAATTCATGCCATGAAAACCATAATCATAGAAGATGAAAATCTCACCGCAAAGCGCCTGGAAGGGTTGCTGAAAAAGTATGATTCTTCCATAGAAATTGAAGCGGTCATTCCTTCTGTCCGGGAGGCTGTCAAATGGTTGACGGACCATCCGGAGCCTGAGCTCATCTTTATGGATATCCATCTTGAGGACGACCTCGCGTTTAAGATCTTTGAACAATTGCGTATTTCGGCGCCGGTCATTTTTACTACCGCTTACGATGAGTATATGATCCAGGCGTTTAAGGTCAATAGCATCGACTACCTGCTAAAGCCAGTCAATTATGATGAATTGGTGCAGGCCATTGAAAAATTTAAACGGCTGAAGGATCAGTTTGCTCAACCCAACCTGAACACCTTATTAAAATCGCTTGGGCATAAGGAGCCGGATTATAAGAGTCGGTTTATGATCACGGTGGGTACGCGGATCAGGAGTATTGAGACATCAGAGATTGCTTATTTCTATTCCGAAGAAAAACTCACGTTTATGGTCACCAAAGAGGGCCAGAATCTTCCCATCGATTTTAGCCTGGATAAATTGACGACACTCCTGAATCCAAAAGATTTCTTCCGCATCAGCCGCCAATTCCTGGTCAGTTTCCAGTGTATTCAGACCGTGCATGCCCATATCAAAGGAAAGTTGAAACTTGAACTGAAACCAAAGACCAATCTGGAAGTGATGGTCAGCGGAGACAGGATGACGGACTTTAAGGAATGGCTGGGTAGGTAGAAATCCGGAATGGATTACTTCACTTTTCGAAGGTTGTAGATCTCATCTCCATATCCTACAAACACGCAATCTTTTCCGGTGCTGTCATACGCTTTACATTTCAGCGTATAGAGTTCAAGTTTATCCTTGATCATTTTGAAGCCAAAATATTCCCATTGGTCCGGAGATTCCCCAAGACCAACCTGGTCTACCTGCAATCCTGCGTCAAAGTAATCAATGACGGGTTTGTAATATTTGTATTTTCCTAAGCCGGTGACTTCACCGTTTGCCTTGAATTCAACGTCGCCGGTTTTTTTTAAAGTATAGATGCCTTTGAATAGAAGTTCTTCCAGAATGGCGGGCTGGCCGTCACGCATCACCGGATTTATTTTGACAAATTTTTTGATGCCCAGTAATAATGTATCCGGTGAAGTAGGATTGAGGACATACACGGCCTTGGATAAGGTGTCATTTTGTTTTTCCCAAAGTTCAACCATCCCGCGACGAACGACTGGGATGAGATCGGATATGCCCTCATGAAAATTGTAGATCATCGTTGTCGGTGTAAGCGTTTCAGCAGGAACCTCAAAGTAGCATTCCATACTCCCTTCTTGTGCCACCTTAGGAGATTGGTGTTCCATCAGGGAAGACACATACGATGCGCTGATCCAGCTGCCTGCAAATGGAATCGGTACTTTTTCTGTTTTAAAACCGGATGCAGGGGCGGACGCTTTTTCCATTTGGCCTGATTTTGTGTCGGAGCCACATGCTTGAAGCGCGAAATAGACAAGCGTTAAGAGAATGATTCTGCCCGATTGTGTTTTCATAGACATCATTGTTCACACAAAGATGCAGAATCAACCAGACTTTTAAAAAGTGATTTTAGCAGGTATTGCCTGGTACCACCCCACTTCAGTGATAGGTTTCGTGTGATAAAAATTT
>CAZYHJ010000007.1:0-47773 GCA_964646645.1 uncultured Saprospiraceae bacterium
TGATGAGATCTTTCTCATTGACGAAAAACGCAATCTTGTTGGTCAGTTGAGTGACCGTAGCCGCATTCTCCCTGGCAGATGGCAGATGTGCCCGCAGGATGATAAACGTAAAGTCATGCAGTTTTTCAATCTTCGGCAGGTGACCATACTCGAGGATATCCTCAAATAGCGTAATATCTATCGTATACGAAGCCGTCAACTCCACCAACTCCTCCTGGGTAGGTTTGTAGACATCCGTCCAGGTGAAATGCTCAAACGTTTTTACAGTCTTGCTCATAATTTGCACAAATCTTCCACACCCCCAAGATACAAAATCCCCTTTTGCGGGATCGATATCCTGCCTTGTCTACATAGATTCTACATCAGAAGTGCAACCCCTCGTTGCGGTGCAACGATCCCCTTAAAAGGAACAAACCCATGATAATCAAAAAGGAATTTTGTCACTTCCAATCCAAATGACTTGCGTTTTAATGTTTGTTCAACACCATACGCCTTCGTAGATGTACCATACCCTCTGTAACTTATCGCCACATTGATGTCTGGCTAGTGTATGTAATACCCTAAGGCAAAGTCAGGCATGATCGAAACAGGATAATCCATCACATACGGTCGGAGGATGTCATTATAGGTAGATGGACCCTGCCAGAAGGAAGAAGACAATCCAACGCCCAGATAAAATCCATTCAGTACGCTGCGTTCCACCAATCAACAGTCTGGGTCTCACGAGTGAAGGCAACTCAAGTGCATCCGGAAAGCCGAATCCACCCCAATATCTTGTAGAACCTCCGGAAGACATCTGAACATCCGCGCCAATATTCATTTGAGCGAAACGATGTCGGGTTTGCTTTTCGGTATACACCTGACCTGAGATCTCATGCACAACACCTGTGATCAATAAAAGTGTCCAACACAACAACGATGCCATCAACGCAGGAACAGAACATTTAAGTTTATTCATCATCCACATCCTTCCGTTAAAAGCTTTGTTGAGTCAATGTCCCGGGGCACGGGTATGGATTGAATAAACAGCTCCCATTGCCTCGCAAATTCATCAAGTGACAAATCATAGATTTCCTCAAAAGCATCAAATCCATCCTGCCATAACCGCTTCATTTTTTCAAGGCCATATTCCTCAAAAAGATATTTAAAAATGCCGGCACTTTGCATATAGGCCACCACATCATTTTGCCTGGCCATGCCGTCAAAATCCTCCACAAGCGAACGCACCGGCAGTATTTTGCCCTGGTCCATGAGCCACGCATTAATGGCGTAGATCGGGTTTTCAACATAGCACTGATTATCCGCATACACTGCGCTGCCTTCGTTGAGCAGACGCGAATAGGTGATCCCCCATACATTATTGCTGATCACATGAAATAACTCATGCCGGAACTGAGGTCGCCGATTTGCATGATATGGGAAAAGAGCGAAATGATCAGACGGATAGGCTACCCCACCCTGAGCCCGGATCCCCGTTACAGCCTGCATCTCATCAACATCCTTAAATAAGACAACGCTAATCCCTTGCCGGTATGCCTCAATATCCAATATGTCAATAGCCCGGTCATACGCATCCGAAAGTTGCTCCCGGATTAAATAAAGATTTCCCGCGGCGTAACTGTCGGCCGAAAAATATACCCGGAACAATTCATGATGGAAAGAAAGCCATGGTAACGTGTCCTGCATCAGAATTTGCCTGGCAAACTGGGAAAGCGGCTGGAAAACAATGTGGGTATCCTCTTCGGACCATGTGGTCCGCAGCGCAAACAGCTCTTCATGCCTTGCATGAGTGATAGCATGGCCCTTTACTCTGGAATACATTTTCCGCCATCGTTTATCCCCTCTCAGGGAAATCAATGTCGTATCGGTCAATAACCTCATTGTATCAGAAAATGTAAATCGTTCCACAAGCGTATCGAGACAGTGGAATGCCAGCTTACTTTTCTGTCCCAAGGCATAAGCACTCGCGGCATAATAGTACATTTCAGCAACGGGCATTTCTATACCCGTCTCCACCGTGATATGTGAGGTAGCCAGAAAGGTATGCCCTGCCTGTAGATACTTTGAAGCCTGGTACAGCGAATCCGCCTTTTGTAAACTTCCCACAAAGCGATAATATCCTGGAAAACCAGTTTGTGCAATCAAGGTGAAGGCTATGATTTGGCACTGAACGACAACCAGTACACTTCTCCAGCTAATACGTAACATGGTATGCCTGAACTTAATTTTTATAAATTATACACTTTCCCTTCCACGGCCATTTCATAAGGAAATATATAGTGTGTACTGGCCTTGACATGCGCAAAAATCTCATCCAGATGTGCATCCGTATGCGCCGGATCATGGTGCGTCAGGATCATGTGCTTTACATCCGTGACATACCCAAACTCAAGGGCATCTTCGATAGCACTATGCCCCCATCCGGCCTTATGCACATACTCCGCTTTGGTATACTGCGCATCATGCAAGAGTATATCCGCGCCAAAGGCCAATTCGCTGCCGGAAAGCCACAGGATATCATGATTGATTTTTGAATTGCCCAACGCAGGCTCGTGATCAGGAATGTAGGTCAGCACACGCATGCCTGATTTAATCCTGTACCCTACTGTCGGACCCGGGTGAACGACAAAACGTGAATCGATCCGGAAGGGACCTATATCAAAAGTGGAATTACCGATCTCATGGATATACAACTGGCAACCCAGATCCCTGAAATAGACCGGGGAAAAAGGCGGAGAAAAATATCGACCCAATCTGGTACGCAACGATTGCGTCGGATTGACGGGACCCCAGATGTGAATTTCTTTGGATGGATCATACAAGGGATTATAAAAAACCAAACCCTGGATATGATCCATGTGCAGATGCGTCAATAAGATATCTACGCGATTGAAATGCTGATCTTCATTAAAGTTGAGATTGGTAATCCCGCTGCCCGCATCCAGCACAAGCAACCACCCCTCCTGTTCGAGTTCGACACAGGATGTATTCCCTCCATATCGCTGTGTAGCCGGATTGAACGTAGGTATGGATCCACGGACTCCTCTCAGTGCGATCTTCATTCTTCCTTTTGTCTCCAGAAAATGGCCACGGCACCGTGAAATGTCCCTGCCCTGCCGATGATCGGATAACTCGACACGGAAATTTTCTCAGATCGCCCCTGCAGGTTTTCAATCCAGAAGGTTTTGAAATACGGATTCTGGTGCAATAACGTTTTCACTAATGGCAATTCTTCTGGTTCCAGCAAGTTCCCATTTTCATCCTTCGACTTAAAGATTGTACCCCAAACCTCCACTGGCATTTCCCCGGTCTCCTCATACCGCTTGCCGAGAATATCTTCAGCGGGTTCATTATAAAAGAGGAGGTTGCCGACCGTATCGGTGATAAACACCGGTATCGCCAGGCAATCGGCCATTTGACGGTGCAGGATAATTTCTATTGGATAGGACATAGTGTGCGTACAGAAAGCAAATCCTTTCTGGTGAGAAATTTAGGCATAAAAATGAAGATACCAAACGGATCGGTCCATCCGTCAATAGTGGATGGGTTCATACTGCTGGTAAACAAACTTTCCCGCAAGTGATTTGACCAGGGCATTGGGGTCCGGGTATACCACCTTTGCTATTTTCTTGACAAGCCCTTTTGCATGTTTATTCTCATCGTGGGTATGCACGACTTTATCAGGATTGAGTTGCCGGATCAGGTCGAGGGCATTGTCCATACCGGGATTGACCGCGCCGCCCAGGAAGAAGGGCAATTGAAATCTTGAAAAACTGGTGATCAATACCCGTACATGCAGTTGCTTCAGCATCTCAAGCTGAGCCGGCTTCAAATAAAATCCATGCGGAAAATATACCACGCATTCCTGCGCATGTCTGAAGACGATGCCATTATAAATGGGATCGATCATCTTGCCCGGATCCAGATAGGCGATATACAATTCACCCTGTTGAAGCCATTCCCCACTGGTGACTTCCGGCAACGCCTTCATTGGTCTTCCGGATAGCGCTTTGGCAACACGCTTCACTGCGGATGGAACCGTTATGACAGGCACTTGATGAAGCGCCTCCAACGTGTCCTCATGACAGTGATCTGAATAACATTGGGAAATTAAAATCGAATCATAATTTCCCAGATTCTCCGGAGACACCGGTGGCGTGGCATGCCATTGTTCATTAAACCATGAAAATCCATCGACTTCCGAACCCACGAGCCATGGATCGATCAGTACCGTAGTACCTGCCCAGTCCAACGACCAGGAAGTATCCATGTTGAGGCGACGTAGCGTGAGCATCGGCTAAAGATAAGGTAGAAAATAAACTGAACGCTTGATTACTGCTTAAGCCAGTTTTGGACTTCCCGGACGACTACCTCATGTTCTTCTTCCTGGGGAAAATGGCCACAGGTGAGCAACGGAATAATATGGGCACTGGAAAAAACAGACTTGAACTTTTCCAGATGCTGTGGACCGATCACTTTATCCTTCATCCCCCATAAGATCAATGCGGGCTTCTGTGAAATGATATCCCTTTGTTGCCGAAGCGATTCAAACCAATCCTGGTCATGCAGCAAAGAGCGCACAAAAGCCAGCGCACCATTCCTTTCAGATGGTTTTGAAAACGGACGGGTATATTGCTTTAAAAGTTTGCGCGATAACTTCTTATCCCCAAATGATTGCGGTAAAATAAAACGGGGAGAAAAATTTAGATACCGATAGAGAAAAGGCAGCAGCGGACTTCGAAGCACACGACTAAACTTAATAAAATCCGGATCAGCGGCACTGCTCCACATCCATGTATTAAAGATCACGAATCCTGAAATCCGATCGGGATGTTTAATGGCCACATCAAATCCAATCGGTCCGCCAAAATCATGCACCACCAAAGTAATATCTTTCAGATCAAGCTGCAACATAAACTGCTCCAGGGTCCGGCTATGGTGTTGTGTGGTATAATCATATTGTTCCGGCTTATCCGACAATCCAAATCCGATATGATCGATCGCCACGCACCTGTAAGATGGACGCAATGCCTTTATCAAATGGCGATAGTCAAAGCTCCATGAAGGTGTGCCGTGCACAAACAAAATGGTGGGCCCATGCCCCTCATCAATGTAGTGAAGTCTTTGGCCGTCAATGTTGAAATATTGGGGCTCAAATGGGTATTCCTGGATATCAAGCCAATCAGGCTTCATGGTAGTTTTTGTTGGTCACAAATGAAATATCAATACCGGGATTCATCAAGCCGTAAAAAGCACCTCATGTTGGCGATCAAGCCTTTAACAATGCTTCTATATCAAACTTCTGCATCTTCAGAAAAGCATCCGTCACTCGCTGCCTGCGTTCCGGATCAGCCATCAGCGTACTCAGTATCGTAGGCACAATCTGCCATGATACGCCAAACCGATCCTGCAACCAACCACACATGGAATATTCCCCTTCAAATCCAAGATGCTCCCATAGATGATCAATGGTAGACTGATCATCACATTCCACCACAAAGGAGTTTCCGGGAGAGAAATCAAAATCATGATCCAGCAGACTGGTCATGGCATCGAAAATGGACCCATTCATCATGAACTGTGCAAACAACAATGTACCCTCAGGTACCGGCGCTGCTTCATCAAACCGAGCTTCAAGCAATATTTTGGAAGGCGTGAAAATGCCCGTATAGGTATCGATCGCATCCTTCAGCCAGGTTTTCTTGTGATTGGCAAATAATAAGCACGGAACCACTTTCTGGACGGAATAAATGTCCTCAACATCCAGTTGCCAGTGCACCCCGTATTTATCTTCTATCCAGGCATATCCGGGTGACCACTCATATTTTTGGAGGGGCATCAATATCCGGCCGCCTTCCGTGAGTGCCGCATAGATCCGTTCGATCTCCTTCTCCGTCCCGCAATGCGCATAAAAGGACATAGCCGCATTGACTTTATAGTTGGGTCCGCCATTGAGGGTCATCATCTTTGTGCCGTTGAGCATAAAGGTGGTCACCATCGGCGTCGACTTCAATATCAACGATTTCGGAAACAACTCCACATAAAATTCTGCGACTTCCGCCCCGTTGTGATCAAACCACAAACAGGGGCAGATAGAGGTAACGGGCATGAAAAAGGTATTGGCAATGGTTACGTATGGGAGACCCGCAAATGTACGGCGAAGGGAGCAAAGGAGCAAGGGATTAAGGTGGTAGAGACGCGATTAATCGCGTCTCCACACCATCATAGGTAGAGACGCGATTAATCGCGTCTCTACTTCCGTTTAATCCTATACGCCCCATTTACAAATCCGTCGGCTGCAGCAACAACCCTGCACACGCAGTAGCCAACAACAGTCGTTCCTTTGGATCAATGTCCTTGAGATAAATAACGCCTTTGTCGATCAGCGATACGGCGGCGAGCGCCTCACCGGCCTGACTGTGGATGACAAAACCGGCGGCACCGAATGGCATCGAACCTACCTTTCCCTTGGGTGATTTGACCTTGGAATAAGGCCTGACCGTATAATATGTGTCATTGTCCTTGGCGAGATATCCGACATACTCCTTCGGTTTCATCTGGGCGGCCTGGTTATCGAAAAAGAGATTCCATGCATTGTCTGCCGTACCGACAAAGAACCTGGAGATAAATACATTGGATGATTTCATCCCCGGTCCGATGAGATCGAGCATCAGGTTGAATACACTGACATCACTGTTGCCGATATTAAAGTCCTTGGCATCGGCTTGTGTCAGGCAAAACGCTTTGCTGTTGAGGCCGGTACCGTCGCTCATCGCGAAATAATAAGTCTGTTTCTTGTGGGACCTGTCGGTCGTGACTAATTTTTCATAAAAGGCATCCGTGGGAGTACCTATCGTCAATCCACTTGTGGATTCCCAACCCTTGGTCCATGAGCGGTCCACCTCAATCGTGCGATACTCGCCAAATGACATTGATTCTTTAGAAAAAATACCCTTCTTACCTTCTACGGGGTATTCATTGATACCTTGCCATTCCTCGTCTTCGAGGGCGATGGTCATGGATTGTGCGTAGATAAATTGGATGGAAAAAAAAGTGAGGAGTATAAGGATGTGTTTCATGATTTAATATAGTTGATTAACGAATACACCTAAAACGTATCCCGTTATCACCGGGTAACAGTTAAAAACGGGTTTAACAAAAAATTAATTTATGCCATTAAGGATGAAGCGTATACGCTGCATCCTCAATACCCCACTGCTCCACCATCCGGTGCAGACGAATCCGAGGCACCAGTATAGACCTTCAACTTGTCATCATAGGTGATCCCCATCAAGGAACCCAAAAAACCAACCTCACGCAGTTGATGTCCCATCCCTCTCAGGATACTTTGCGTATCAGGAGACAGGAGATTCTTTTCATAATAGATCTGGTTAGGCAACCATTGGTGATGGATCTTCATGGCCTCAATGGCCTGGTCTATGCGCATATCATAGGACAACACACTGAGCACGGTCTGAAATACAGTATTGATGATGGTTCTGCCTCCGGGTGATCCGATGACCAGCACCGGCCTACCATCCTTGGCTACAATCGTCGGGGTCATGCTGGACAACATTCGCTTTCCTGGTGCAACAATATTTGCAGGTGTGCCGATTTGTCCGGTGGTGGTGGTCACTCCGGGCATCGGATTAAAGTCGCCCATCTCATTGTTGAAGATAAATCCCAGTTTCTCCGAACCCAACCTGGATCCATAGGAATACTCAAGGGTATACGTGAGGGATACAGCCTGTCCTTCTTTATCTAAGACCGAAAAATGTGTCGTTTGATCACTCTCATAGGGTTGACCAAAAGCAGATGGATCACTGATCGATGCCTTTGTCATATCAATATGATCATAAAGCGACTTCGCATACGACTTTGACAAGAGCTTTTCTAAAGGAATATTGGCGTTGAAATCAGGATCACCAATGTACGCCGCACGATCCGCAAATGCCCTGCGCATCACCTCTGCCAACACATGCACATACGCAGCAGAACCGAAAGGCAACTTTTCCATATCCGCACATTCCATCATATTCAACATTTGTACCAGTGCCACTCCACCAGAACTCGGAGGTGCCATGGCATAGATCTCATACCCATGATAGGTGCCATGGATCGGTGCGCGTTCTATCACCTGATAAGCCTCAAGGTCAGCTTTGGTGATGATGCCGCCATTGTCCTTCATATACCGTTCAATCTCTTCTGCCACGGCTCCCTTATAAAATCCATCTCTCCCTTTATCTCGGATAGACTTTAATGTACGAGCCAAAGCGGGTTGTTTCCATACCTTTCCAGGGGGTGTGATTGATATTTCTCCATGGCCAAAATAAGCGGACAAAAAATCATTGCCGGGATTCTCGCTGATGACTTCTTTTGCATCGGCATATAACCCATAAGACATCACAAATCCCTTTTGTGCCAGATCAATGGCTGGCTGCACTAATTTTTTCCAAGGCAATCGTCCATAACGCTGATGGGCGAGATATAATCCGGCAACTGTGCCTGGCACACCGACAGCCAAAAGGCCTTCGTGATTGATGTCTCCATTCAATGTGCCATCATCCTTTAAATACATATCCCGTGTGGCTGCAATGGGTGCTTTCTCCCGAAAATCAAACGTGGTCACTTTCCCTGCCGTATCCATAAATACAAGAAAACCCCCGCCGCCAATATTTCCAGCTGAGGGATGTGTTACCGCCAGAGCAAATGCAGTAGCGATTGATGCATCAATTGCATTACCTCCCTGGCGCATAATATCTACTCCAACTGCTGAGGCAAGATGATGTGAAGAGACGACCATGCCATTGGGTGCATAGGTTTGGGCAAATATGTTTTGAACAAATAAACACGCCAGTAATATGATTAATGCCTTTTTCATAATCATGTAATTTTAAACGTGACAGGAAGGGTGAATTTCACTTTTACGGGCTTTCCATTTGCAAATCCGGGAATCCAGGATTTTCCCAATAACTGAATCAGTCGCACGGCCTCTTCATCAAAACCATACCCAGCGTGGCTTTTGCTTTCAACTTCAGTTGTATTTCCCTCCCGGTCGACTACAAAAGAGACAACCACTTTGGCACTGCGCTCCTTTTTCCATGCTTCGGGCGGATACACCAGGTTGTTTTCAATCAGCACCCGCATATAATAATTGCCTCCAATAAACAAGGGGATTCGCTCAATGGACGTATCCGGAAATACAGGCGGGGCATAAGCATACTTCCTCTCCTCTTCAAGATTAAAATAAATCATGGAGTCCCGGTCGTGATCATACATCTGCACCTTTACACCCGCTTCCGAATAATAGTCCCATATCCCAACCTTTTGATCATCCCTGTACATTCCTTCCGCTACTAATTTTTTTTTCTGATCAAAGACACTCCAGATACCGGTCTTATTATTTTCGGCATACATACCGGACTCCACCATTTTTTTCCGAATATACTTTTTATAAAGGCCTTGCTTTATATCCGGTTGATCTGTTATCACCTCATAGACCTCACTTATCCGGGTGTAGGAAGGGTGCTTAACGCTAATCAATTTCAATTCCTGGGCCGCGGTATCAGAAAATCCCGCTATAAGTAGCAAGAGGACTCTTGACCAAGAAAAGAAAATCGCAGGCTTCATTGATAAATCTTTTTTATGACATAAACTTACTCCCATCCCACTCCACCCCCGGAGGAAACAAATCCTCGATACGTTTCTCCATTTCTCCGGCGATTAACGCCGATTCTCCCCCTTGCGTCTGTAACTTCGAAATGATATTGCGATAACTTTTCTCATCCCTGTTCTGACTCAACTTAAATACATTCTCCAACTGATCCACTTTCATTTCAAATCCCACAATCGCTGGCATCATTTTCTGTAGAAATTCATCCGGAAGGTTGTCATAATAGGTGGGAGATTGCGAATTGCCTTTTTCAAAATACAAAGTGAACTTTTTCATAAAAGCAATCAACCCTTCATCCGACATAAACTCCATGGTACCCCGGGCATGTATGCTCATATAGTTCCAGGTAGATCCAATATGCGAATGACTGTACCATGAGGCACTCACATAGGTGCTCGGACCGGTGAACACAATCAGGGCCTGAGGATTTTGCATAAAAGCCTTATGATGATCCGTATGGCGCATGATATGGCCTTGCAGATACAATTCACCATTCCGTTCTTCAAACAGCACCGGAATCTGCGTAGCCACTTGTCGTCCTGAAGTATCGCTTCCGGTGAGGAAAACAAACGGGTGATCTGTCATAAACTGAAAAAGCACTTGCCTCTCCTTTTCTTTAAAATAAGACAGGTTATACATAGTGGATGTGGATTTCAATAAAATACTTGATGAAGGCTATGCGATATACAAGCGAACGGCTGTGCATTGAAGTCACCAACCTATCGTTTGCTTTTTGTTCCCGGTATCCGAATGGATCGCGCCGCCATATGCACCTCACGTAAAAAGAAGGCCAGGCCTGCCACCAGGGCTACAGTAGCCAACATAAACAAGACAGCGATCACCCAATTGAACGGAACATTCAACATCACTTCAAGGAATAATGCCACAATGACCAGGCATACGAGCAAAGCCGAAATCGTACACATCGTGATCGCGCTGCTGGTGATGTGCCGGCGTTTTTCCAGTTGCAACAATTCGTCTTCAATCCCTTCCGGGTGATAGGAAATCTCAGTGAGGTTTCGTTCCGTAATCGCTCTCCCCCGGTCAATGATCCTGGACAACCGTCCGGACATGACATTCAGCATCCCCGCGATACCCGTCAGGAGGAAAACAGGACCCAGGGCCAGTTGGATGGCCTTGGCAATATCACTCACAGCATCAGGCAAGGGCGGCATGTAATGTACATTGATGGACCCTACATATGCGGATCCGTGTAAACTTGATCAGCGTAAAAATAACAGTAAAATGCTGCACCAGCCCAAAGGAAACTTCGGGGATGCGGGGCGCGCTATTGCCGGCCGTTAAGATCAACTATAATCTTCATCACCTCATCCGCTGTATAATCCTTGACACTCCCCTTGTATGAGTCCCCGGTCAGCCATTTCAGGGTGCTTTTATTGATCATCTCTACCGGGGCATTCTTTGCTTTATAAGGCAACACTATTGAAAGGTCCTTGGTATCGATCAGGAATATCCTTCGATCCAATCCTGCCTCATCCTTAAAGTACGCGCCTACGGTATTATCCGTCGGATGATTCACTCCATTGATTGCCATACGATCCGCAAGCCAGTTTTCACTCAAAATTTTGTCAAAGCCAGGCTCCATCAATGCCGCACAAAACCTACCCTTGATATCTACACGTATAAAGAACTTAGGCGAATACGCACTTCCGGAATATAACAGATTCACATAGTCCTCATCATTGTACCGCAAGGCCCATATTTTTCCACCATCATCAACTTTCTTCTCTGTTTTAGGATCAAGGAAGTTTTTAACATAGATGTATTGATCATCCATTTTGCTGACCTCAATCAGTATGGTATCTGAGCGTTTATCCTCGATATAATCGCCGGTGGAAAAATAATACACTACAGGAAGCATGGTGTTTTGTGCCCTGAGGAGGAAGCAACCGGAAAACGCCAGGA
Organism: uncultured Saprospiraceae bacterium; assembly: GCA_964646645.1. Taxonomy (GTDB): domain Bacteria; phylum Bacteroidota; class Bacteroidia; order Chitinophagales; family Saprospiraceae; genus Opimibacter. The sequence goes on from CAZYHJ010000007.1 coordinate 11,600, forward strand.
TGAACAGGGAAATACGTTGGATCATAGTTGGTCTAGGGATAAGTAATGTACTAAAGCGCTTTGTTTTTAACGAAAAGGCCGGTCAATAGTCTTCAACGGGCTTCATTAGCGATTTTTAACTTCGCCGACATCTTTAACGATGGGGAATAACCGTTTATTGGTTGAACTTTGTAAATAATTTGAGGGTACAGGGGCCTCATTGATTCACCAAAAGCTTCAAACTTACCGGCCTTAAAGGAATTGACATACATGACCATGAACTATTTTGTTAAACAGGACTCCATCGTCCGCCGCATCTGGGGCAAGAGTGATACGATCCTCTTCATTTTTGCCGGGGCCGCCGCGGAATTTGCCCTGAACAAAGCCGTGGACTGGCTCTATTTTACTGGCCGGTTGCCTGCTGATCCGATCGGCCGTCTCTTTTCTACGGTAGCGTATGCGGGCCGAATCGTCTTCTCCCCAATGGATGAAGCCAACCGCACAATAACCACCATGCGGCAGATACACGAGGGGGTTGAAAAGAGCCGTGGCATGCAGATACCGGACTGGGCCTACCGGGATGTCCTTTTTATGCTCATTCACTATTCCATTGCCGCTTTTGAACTGCTCGAACGCAAACTGAATGCGGAGGAAAAAGAAGAAGTCTACAATGTATTCTATCGCGTAGGCACAGGAATGGGTTTAAAAGATCTGCCATCAACTTATATCGAATGGCTACCTGTCCGGGAAGCTCACCTTCTGCACGATCTGGAGAAAAGCTCGTATACCGAAGATCTCTTTAAGCAATACAAAAAGCACCTGGGTTCCGGCCGCTACCGCATCCTCGTCGAAGGCCAGAAACTTGTAGTGCCGCCGCATGTATTGAGCTTGCTACAACTCAACCGTATGACCTGGCTTACACCGATGGTGCCGTTCTACAAACTCAGTAAAAAACTGCATCTGGATGGCCTGGTGAAAAAAGTGCTGTTGCCTCCGGCCTATAGGAAGCAGATCGACGCGCTGGATGTTTATTCCTCATAAACGCATCTGATGCCTACATTCCGCGCATCATCAAAATTTGCACAGCCTGGTTATAGATATTCCCTCCCCCGTTTCCAAAGAAAGAAAATAAACTCCGGCAGCCAGAGCATGCAAATCCAATGTGGTGTACTGCCCTGATACTTCTTTTTCCAAAACCAAACGTCCTTCACTATCCATCATCCGGATGATGCCTGCAACTTCATGATCAAATGAAACCACTGCAATATCATTTGCAGGATTAGGCGCAATGGACATCCTCACATTTTGTTGCACAGGCGTCACCCCAACCATCCCGCATAAAGGATCATACGCAGTACCGGGAGATCCTCCCAAACATCCTTCAAACCAATTGAACGGATCATTGAGATTGACATAGGGATCGGACAACTCCAACGTGAATCCATTTCCATCCGGGCCCTGCACCCAAGGCGTACTATCGGCATAACAAATGCTCATACGAATTAAACCTGTGACATCATACAAGCGAATCACATCACCACCATTTCCCAATCCAAATCCAAGATCTCCGGCATACGCGGTGACTTGAGGAAACTGTGCCGTAAAATTGCTTTCACTCTCGCAGAAAACGAAATACCCATTCTCAGGTAGCCAGGTGCCTGTGGGGATAGTATAAACATGATCATTATTATCATCTCTAATCGTCCACCCTGAAAGGTCGATAGGTATATCCAACTGATTACGCACTTCAAACCAATCCCCTGCATCATGATCATCTGCCGAATGGTAATTAATCTCGCTCACAATAATATCATCAACGCAAGGTGAAAAAGCTTCACCCGGACTGCCTCCTATACAACCATCGAACCAACTGACAGGATCATTCGGATCGTTTACACCCGGATAACGTTCCAACGTGCGGCCAAAGCCATCAGGCGTGCAAGGCCATGAACGGTTATCATTGTATACCATCTCATGTACAAGTGAGCGGCTGCGGTCAAAGATCCTTATGGCTTCACCATCATTGTCAAGACCGAAGCCCGTTGAACCAACACTATTGGTCACCCCTGGATGAACTCCGGAAAAACGGTCTCCATCCTCAGCGATGACGAGATATTGATTGGGTTCGAGGATCGTTCCCGTTGGCACAACATATTCATTGTACCAATTTTCATCCTGCACCACGTAGTCGGAAATATCTAGATCAAAATCACCTGTATTCTTGATTTCAATCCAGTCTCCGGCATCCGATGATGGGTCTGAATGATAATTGATTTCTGATACCTCGATGAGGCTGGATTGAGGTGCCCCGGTAAAATGCGCGGTTAGGAGTGATGCCTCACTAAAATTGAGTTCCAGAGATGATTGCTGCGGATCGACCGTCAGCGAAGTCACCCAATGATCAAATGAAAATCCGGGATTAGGGATCGCCGTAATGGTGACAGGACTGCCATCAAAATATATCCCTGACCATGGATACGCATCAGGAATGACAGTGCTGATCTTGATAACACCTGCACCCTCCGGCTGCACATCAAGCGTGACTTCTGCCTGACCGTTGAGCCCGAAATATTCCTGGATGTGCTGACGTTGATAAAAGGGTCTGTCCTGATGAAAGTCCTTGAGATAGGCCACATGATTGATCCAGTCCAGCGTACTCAGCGAACCCCATCTCGCGCTTTGGGATTCAATCTCCGAAGCGAGTTCTATCACATTGTTATTGATGATTTCGAGGGCGTTTTCCGTTGTAAAATATTCATTCATCAAATCGGCAAATCGATTGATAAAATATTGATGAAACTGCGGATTGTCAAGCAGACTATTCATCATATCCGTATACCGGTTAGGATAGGCTGGACTACCAAGGGCTTGTTCGAGAATATTGGTGGAAGCGTACCCGCCGTTGTTTTGCGCATACGTCACATCAAAGAGAATATAACGCCAGGGTACATCCGGCGCATGATACATACGGGTATTGTTAAAGTAGGTGCTGGAAAACCAATCACCGTTAGCCAGATACATTTCCGCGGCGAAGTAATCCACCCAATTTTCCCAATCGATCCGCTTCAACGCTTGCGCATACAGGTCCGGGTCACTCATGTCGTTTTGAATGATAAAATCGCTCATATCAAAAAAATCATCTCCGGATCCTTCATCTACGAGATAGTCTTCATCTTCAAAGTAAGAGGTAAGGATTTGATCCACCTCGTCCTCATTTGCTCCGTGATTATCCCGCACATAATATTCATTGGTGACTTCACGACCGCCATAGTGGCCCCAGTATTCGCCATTGATAAATACGGCCATGTGCTGATAACCCGTCGCGGCGCAATGTGTTGGTAATGCCAGTCGATTAGCTACAATATCGCGCATACGGGTACTGGACCAGTCATCATCCATGTTGCGTACCCGAAATTCACGAATGGAAGTAATGCCTGGTTTGTCTTTCCAAAAAACAGGATAATGCACTTCATCCGCGGCACCATACTCTTCATCAAACGCAAATTGCATCGACTTCTGATCAAACGCGATAGAGTATCCGCCTACAGGTCTAATACTTGCCTTTTCGGAAAAAATCAATTGCTTGTCTGCTTCAAAATATTCCAGGTGAGCTCCTGCCCGCAAACCGGATTGATAATTGTCATACACCGCGGGACCACCGGATCCGTCATTAAATAAATCACCAGGTGTGGCTATAATGCTGAGTACCGGAAGTGCGGTGGTTTCGTTGATAAAGTAAGATGCGGCGGCTACTTTTCCCGGCAATAAACCTGATTCGAACATACGAGCTTTGACGACAGTTGTTACATCGACTGTGAAAGGGCCTGTGTATTGAATACTGTTTTCATCCGGATCACTTCCATCAAGCGTATAACGAACATCAACTCCACTGATAGTTACTTCCTGAGCACTTGTATAAAACCCTGCGGCAGGCGAAATCGTTGGTGTACCTGCATAACCCGATGCACAACTATTCCCATTTGGGGCATCCGGAGTAGAGGTGGAAGTGATACACCAGTCACCGATATCATCGATCCGCATGAGCGCATGACCAGGCTGCAGATAAGGAATCTCCTGATGTTCCAACTCAACACCTGAGGCATCAAATAAATAAAGGGATTCACCAAAGCCGACTTTGAAATTGGTGTGAAAGAACCCGCTTCCCGTACCTATGGCAGTAAAAAAGGGCGGATTCGGTCCATATACAACTTGCGTGGTGTGTATGCCAAAATGCAACCAGGTGCGGCCGCTCAAATCACTGGACGCAGGTTCGACATTGTGCAATTCGATTGCCAGCACATTTCGGCCTTCCACCAGCAATGATGAAAGCCGTGTATTGGAAATGGAATAGGCATCGGGAGTTCCACCGGTATAAAGTTGCGCTTCATGATCGATAGTCGTCACCGTAGTATAATCGGCGGACCCGGGAGGCATATTGCCACTGCGCGCGATTTCGGTGCCGTTGAGATAGGCGATAAATCCGTCATCATAATCCATGCTAAGGATCGCGCTATCAAGTATGGATACATCTGTCACATCAAAAGTGGTGCGGTAATAAAAAGCTAATGTTCCTTCAGGCACTAAGGTCTCATCATCGCCATCGCCATACCCAAATGGGCCGGGAGCAGCCGTCCATGTAGCTTCATCAAAGTCGATCGATGTCCAGTCTGCCGGAGGATTGGTGGTACCCACAAACGTATACCAGGTATCTCCTTCACTGATCGCGGTCTCCCAATGGTCAACGGATGGGCCACCGAGGGCACCACGATTTTTGCCTGAAGCAAATACCACTAATCGTTGGCCGCCTCCTAAGGCATAAGCAGGAAAAACCCACTTAGGTGCTGCTTCATCACTCAAACTCATGCCTTCCAGGTTTATACTTTGCCCTCCGGCATTAAAGAGTTCGATCCAGTCAGGATAGTCGCCATCACTGTCTTGCAACTGTGTGGTATTAGTAGGTGCGATCTCGGTAAGGATGAGTTGGCCGGACAATGGAATACTAAAGAGGAGGAGGGACAGGAGATAGAATGGCTTCATTGATCATGTGTGTTTGAGCTAAATATACAAAAGGCTGATCAGGCAGTCATCCCTAAAACTCCTCCATCGCCCGCTCAAGCGTCCTATCAATGCCTTGCCGAACATCCTCAATTTGATTAATAAATCGAATGTTTGGCGCAAGTCCGATGCCCTCATAAGTTTTTCCATCGGGCAACAACGTGTTTTGAACAGGCAAGGTAAAATACCAGCCGTTAGCCAGTTCGCGCCCGATCATCGTAGCATGCGCACCGGAGGTCGTATCCCCGATCGTAGTCACATTGGGCAAAATACGCATAGCCATGACCGCACGTTCACCCGCACTGATGGTATACCGATCAGTCAACACCACAATCGGCTTATCAAAATAATTGCCTGAGGGTTCGAAATACCAATCCTTCCATTCAGAAAAATCATCTGGTCCGGGACCATTCTTTGTCCTTGAACTGAAAGCAAGCCTTTTCTCATTGGTGAGTCGTCCTGATTCGGAATAGCAATAGGTAAAGTCGCCACCCTGATTATGACGCATATCAATGATAATCCCATCTGCCTCCTGATGGTCATCCAGGAAGGTATTCAATTCGTAAAAATTACTACCGACGTAGTCAAAATAAATATAGCCGACATTCTTATCGCGCAAGGTTCCGTATACATAGGCATCTTCATCTCCGACCTTAAACCCGGATTGCAGATAATTGCTTTTAATCACGTCCAGATTGAAAAGGCTGTCTCCAATATCAAAGTTGCGGATGTAATTGGAATTAAATCCGTCCCGTTCCGGAGCAATCAGGTTGACATGGCCATCATCGAGATGAGCCAGCATCGCTGTCAGCACGGACCACAACTCATCATCTGTGGTGGTGGCATTGACCTGTGGTCGATACGTAGCGTACAATGCCTCCCAATCAATATTGCGTTCATTGGTCGGACCATAGTTTTCTACGTATACGGTCCAGAGGTTTTCAAACAATGCTTCCGGATCATCCGCGGGTTGCGCATCAAAGAAGACATCTTCACAAGAGGTCAGCAGAAACAGAGATATGAGGAATAAAAATCGGTTCATGATCAGAAGTGGCGATTGAGGTTGAGATAAAATGTATTCCGATAGGACAAATAATTAAGCGGATCTGCTACGTGCTGAAAGCGGAAAGCATACAAGGCTCCAATACTCCATTTTGTACTGAGCGCGTATTGGTAGCCCAATTGCATTTCAATCTGCTGGATCTTGTTCAAGGTCTGGACCTGACCATCCCCGAGATACGCGAAAAACGTAGTGAAGCCATTGTGTGAATATATATTTTCAATGTACACATCATCATTGACGAGATAAGGCGATCTGGCGACCAGTGAGACCAGGGGAATCAACAGCTTTCCTGTCACCCGGTGCTTTTCTTTAAAAGACTTCCCATATTCACCCCAGACGCCTATACTAAAAGGGGCCAGGTATCCGAAATTTCCCAACCAGGCATAATTATAAGTGGATGCCTGGATATCGGCTTCAAAAAATCCTCCCAGCGTCAGGAATTGATTTTCCTTTTTTTGTGGCAATCGTTTTCCAAATCCATAGGTGAGGTTGACCAGGGCAAAACTGTGGGGATAAGTGACATCATCTTCATCGCCATAGTGATACGAAGGCACAAGAATAGGATCATAGCTCCCAAACTCCAGTGCTGCAAAATGACTGTTCTTCTTTCCCCAATCATACTGAAGGGCCACATTGAGGAATGACCAGTCCTGATGCACAAACGGACTGAAGATCTGATCCTGCCGGGCAAAGGATCCGGGACCTACCCGAAAAGAAAGCGAGGGTTGCTGCGCCTGCAGTATCCCGAATGTGAAGGACATGAGGGAAATCGTCAGGTAAAAAGAGATTACCCATGAAGAGGTCTCGCCCCTCCATTTACATTTTTGAGGATAGAACATAGTAAAGTGGTGGTGGTCAATATTACTGGCGAAGATATTAAGCCGACAGGAGAAGAATTCTTAATCGCACTGGAAACATTGTTAAACTCCTATTAAAAATCAGAATGTCAATCTTTGAATATATAACACCATTCCTGCCTGTAACCGTTAAACGTAATTATACGTAAGTATCCGTAAAATTACGTTTAGGCCTTGCTCCAGGGCCTACATTTGAAACACCTTCCATAGAGGGAAGGATCGTTTACATTGTTTCACAATCCAATTCTTATTCACCATGTTTTCAACAGTTGACAACCGCGTTCAGCTCATCGGCTTCCTCGGTCAGGAAATCGAACTCAAGGAATTTGCTGAAGGCAAAAAAATGGCCCGTATGTCTATGGCCACCCACGAATACCGCAAGGATGACAGCGGTAAAAAGGAAACCATTACGACCTGGCACAATCTCCTTGCCTGGGGGAAAACCGCCGAAGTCATGGCCAAGATCTTCAGCAAAGGCCAGCGCCTGTATGTCGAAGGCAAACTCTCCTACCGGGAATACACCGGCAAGGATGATGTCAAAAAGACATCGACCGAAATCGTGATCTCCGATTTCAAGAAACTGGAAGCCGCCGATAAATAGGAAGCCGGGCCGCAAGGCCCGCTTTTTCTTTATTTTTGGGCGCTATGCCAATCCATCAACTGTCTGCCGTCATCATCACCTACAACGAAGCCCACAATATCAGCCGTTGCCTGGAGAGCCTGAAAGACCTGGTCAGCGAGATCATCGTCGTAGACTCCGGTTCCCTCGATGGCACTCAGGACATCTGCCGGTCGATGGGGGCCACCGTGATCGAACAGGATTTTTTGGGGTATATCGAACAAAAGAATTTCGCGACCTCCAAAGCATCCAATGACTGGGTGATTTCTCTGGATGCCGATGAAGCCCTGACCCCTGAATTGTGTGAAAGCATCAAAGCCGTTTTTCCTGAACCGGCCGCCGACGGTTATACCATGAACCGCCTGACGAATTATTGCGGAACGTGGGTACGGCATGGCGGGTGGTACCCCGATGCGAAACTACGACTATACAACCGGACCAAAGGTCAGTGGACCGGTATCAATCCGCATGATCGTTTCCGATTGAACCTCGGCAACACGATGAATCATCTTCCCGGGGACATCCTTCATTATTCCTACAACACATTATCTGATCACATCAAACAAATCGATCGCTTCAGTACCATCGGCGCCATTGCCATGCACAACAAGGGTCAGCGGTCCAGTATCCTGAAAATCATCTACAAACCCATCGCAAGATTTCTGCGTCATTTTATTTTCAAAGCAGGATTTCTCGATGGACTCACAGGTTACACCATTGCCTGCAACAGCGCACACGCTGTTTTCCTGAAATACCTCAGACTCTATTATCTGCAAAAGGATCAATCGATATGAATGTGCTGCATGTCTCGACGCCGCACACATGGCGTGGCGGTGAGCAACAGGCAGCTTATCTCATGACCGCGTTACATGAGAAAGGGATAACGCAATGCTTGCTATGTCCTCAAGATGCGCCGCTGCGGGAGCGTGTCATGATTCCAGACTTACACCACTACTCCTTCACATCCCGAGGGGTGCTTGACATCAGGATAGCGCGCAGGATTCGCTCCATCATAAAGGAACAACGCATCGACATCATTCATTGCCATGATTCACATGCGCACAGTGCAGCCGTCATCGCTGCTTCGATTTTTAAGGTCACCGTGCCGATCATCGTTAGCCGTCGGGTTGACTTTCCTGTTTCTTCCAACCCATTGTCCAGATGGAAATACAATCATCCATCGGTAAAGAAAATCATCTGCGTTTCCAAAGCGATCGCCGATATCACTGCTCCTTCCATCAGGGACAATAGCAAACTCGCTGTGGTCCACTCCGGTATAGATGTTTCTCTGTTCCAGCCATCAACAGACAAAACCTTGCTCAGACATGAACTGGGACTGCCTACGAAAACAATATTGATAGGCAATCTGAGCGCGCTGGCAGATCACAAAGACCATCCAACATTCCTTCGCACAACCGCTTTACTCCTGAAAGAAGATCCCACGCTTCATTTTATCATCGCGGGCGAAGGACCGGAAGAAAACAAGATCAGGCAAATCATCACTGATCTTCAAATCGAAAAAAACGTCCACATGCTGGGATTCAGAAAAGACATTCGCTCCGTGATGCAATCACTCGATGTCTTTCTGATCACTTCCAGGGCAGAAGGATTGGGTACGATTGTGCTCGATGCCTTCGCTTCCGGTATCCCTGTCATCGCCACTCGTGCAGGTGGTATTCCCGAAATGGTGGAAGATGGTATCACCGGATTACTTGCTGATGTCGGAGATGCAGTAGGTCTTTCAAAGGCTGTTCTGCATCTTCTTGCACATCCTGAATTGAAATCGAAATTGATTTCGAACGCATCATCGCGTGTGCAGGATTTTTCCTTTAAAGCAACAGCAGGTAAAACCCTGGAAATCTATCACGATGTGATTCTTAATTCAAAATGAAATTGGGTGTAGAGACAAGGCATGCCTTGTCTCTACACCCAATTTCATTAATTAAAAAATTCTACGTCTTCCCGTTCCTCGAACGATCCTCCTGTTCCGGCACCTTCGGATGAATCGGCCCTTTCGCAGCAATATTCTTCATCACCGCCTCAATGGCTTTTTGCAGTTGCGTATCGACGCCCTTTGCAAGTTGCGTAGGATCTTCTTTGACTTCAATATCCGGATCTACACCGTGCCCTTCTTTAAACCATGTGCCGTCAGGATTATACATACGGAAGGTCGGTGCCGTCACCACTCCTCCATCAATGAGGCTTGGCATACCTGTCAAACCAATCAATCCACCCCAGGTGCGTGCACCAACTAATGGACCAAGTCCTGCCTTGCGGAAGAAATCAGGGAAAGCATCACCCCCTGATCCGGACCATCCATTGATCAGCATGGCCATAGATCCAAAGTGGGCCACCGGAGGCCATTGCCAGTTTTTACCATCACGTACATCCCAATACGCTAAAGGTTTACGGTTGAGCAATTCAATAAACCGGTCAGGGATTTGTCCTCCGTTATTAAAACGCTCATCAATGACAAGTCCTTCCTTGTTCCACTGACCATAGAATTGTCTTACCAATTCATTTTGTCCTTCGATCCCGGTATCCGGCACATAGATATACCCGATTTTTCCACCGGATGCTTTATCCACAGTCTGCCTGTTGCCTTCGATCCAGGCCAGGTTGCGCAGCCGTGTTTCATCACTTAAGGTTTTCACTACCACCGTACGCGCGCCGTCAAAACCTGGTTTTGTATTAACGGTCAGCTCTACCGTCTTATTAGAAAGTCCTTCAAACGCAGCATACGGATCCGGCAATTCATGCAACGCGATACCGTTTACGGCGAGAATAAATTCACCTTCTTTTACATTGACGCCCGGAAGGTCAAGCGGTGATCTCACTTCATTGTCCCAGGGTGCGCCGCGTACGATTTTCTTAACCGCGAAATATCCATCCTTCTTTTCCCAATCAATACCGAGATAACCTACGGCTCTGCTTTTAGGAGTCTCTCCATCACCACCACCGCGATACGTATGTGAAGCATTGAGTTCACCGATCATCTCACCAAGAATAAAATTGATATCCGCACGGTTGACACAATATGGTATTAACGCGGCATACTGTGTGCGAACAGCATTCCAGTCCACTCCATGCATGTCTTTATCATAGAAGAAATCCCGCTGGAAACGCCATGCATCATTATAGATCTGCGTCCATTCTTCCATCGGGTTGATATTAGCTTCCATATCCTTTACCGGCAGGGATTTGTCGGTCTTGGCATCGGCAGCGAGATCGATGATGCTGTAGTTTCCATCCTTAGCCACCAGCACCTTTTTACCATCCGCACTCACTTCAAATCCACCGACCTTATCCAGGATGTTTTTCTCTTCGCGCTTTTCAAGATCATAATACTTTAGTGCGGACTGATCGCCGGTCGATCCTGAATTCGGATAACGGCTGTAGACCACTTTTCCACTTACCGCGCGGAGACCACCGATATTTCCTGCCGGAACAGGGAGTATGACCAAACGGCTTTCGAACTGATCGAAGTCAATTTTTGTTTCTTTCTTTTTATCCTTTGCATCTTCTTTATCGTCCTTCTTGTCAGCCTCTTTGTCATCTCCCTTCTTTTGTTTTGACGATTTAGCATCCTCTGCTTTGTCTTCTTCCTTTGCTTCGTCCTTTTCTTCCGCTTTAGCAATCGCCACAGTATCATTTTTCTCCGCCAATGGGCTCGCAATGTCTTTCGTCAAGGTGACTGCGGCAAGCTCTGTACTGTTGGGATAGGACCAGGAGTTATCAAAATCGCTATAGACAGGTTGAAAATTTCTGGACGTGGTAAAGTAGAGATACTTACCATCCGGATCAAAGGCGGGCTCGCGATCGGAATAAAATCCGCTGGTAACCTTTGTTGCCGTCTTAGCCTGCGTATCATAGATATAAATTGCGCCGTTGCCATTATCCTGCGATTTGGAATAGGCCAGCCATTTACTATCCGGTGACCATGTTGGCGTCCACCAACGCAATCCACCTTCATATAAGGATGCATCCTGATCTACTTTGTCCATGGTCTTTGTCTCCATGTGATACATTCGGAAGGTCATCGTCTGATCCACCCACACCATCTTTTTGCTATCCGGTGACCAGAAGATATTATAGCGGTAGCCTGGGCCCATAGATGTAAGTTTGGTCTCCGCTCCACCTTGAGTCATATCGCGCACCGTGAGCTCATACTCGCCTGACTTATCACTCCAGTAGGCTACATACTTGCCATCAGGCGACCAGGCAGGATAACGTTCAGCTGTGCCAGAACTTCTCGTCAGATTTTGAACATATCCTTCTGCAGCTGGGAGTGAAAAAATTTCACCACGAGCCTCAATAAGTGCACGATTGCCATCAGGAGAAATGGTGACATTGCTGATATAATTAGAAACGCCTTCTTTGCGGGGCTTGACGGCCATCAGGTCCGTGATCACATTGATTTTAACAATTCGGGACTGATGCGTCTTCAGATCGAGCAAATATATATCCCCGTTGGCTTCATAGACAATTTCGTCCGGACCGAGAGAAGGGAAGTGAATATCAAAATCAGCATAGGTGGTCACCTGCGTATTTGTTTTGGTCTTGATGTCATAGACCCAGATATTATCGCGTTGTTCGGCACCGCGATCAGACATGTAGTAAATTTTATCTCCGTGCCACATCGGTAGTTCGCATCCGGCATCTGTATTAGTAATATTAGTGGAAGCCAGTGTAGTGAGATCAAACATCCAGATATTGCCATTGCTTCCTCCGCGATAACGCTTCCATGTATCAAACAGCACGGAACGTTCGTTGAAAGCTATTTGCTTTGCATCGGGTGATAATGATCCGAACTCTCCATAGGCTACAGGCAATTTTTCTGAAAGTCCGCCCTGGGCATCTACCTTGTAAAACTGGTTGAAGCGTTGTTTGCCACTTTCTCTTGAAGAAGCATACAAGAGTTGATTGCCCGATGGATACCAATCGATCAGGCGATCGGCCATACCATGATAAGATATGCGCGTAGGGATACCTCCCAGGGAAGGAATCACATAGATATCCGTATTGCCATCATAATTTCCGGAGAAAGCTACTTTCGAACCGTCAGGGGAAAAGCGGGGAAATCCTTCTGCGCCTGAAGGAGAACTCAATTTGGCAGCGGTTCCCCCCTCTTTATTGACGATCCAGAGGTCACCGCCATAGGAAAATACAATTTGTGTTTTGGAGACGTCCGGTGTTCTGAACATCCGGGCGGAGACTTGAGCGAAAGAGATAGATTGCGCTGCAAAAACGAAGGCAACCAACAACAATACATTTTTCATCGTGATGGATTTTGAATCGGTAAAATACCGAAAAAACAATGGCTCCGCTGGCAGGTAGACTAATGGACAATCAGAGGATATTCAATGTCTATAATTATCGACAAAAGGAAAATTAAACTATCGGCTCAGTTCCAGTCAAATCCCGCTTTAAAACACTCTACGATACCGGCAATTTATTAACAATGACATATTTTCCTGTAAATGAACGCTCTAAATCAGTGCCAACCCAGCACAAGCCAGTTTATCAGGATTATTTTTTATTCTTTGTAGCGTTTTGAACGCCCATGGGATTAATGTACTTGTAACCAAAGAAAAATGACCCGATATCAAATTACCCTGGTTTCCCTCTTGTTCCTGATCGCCTGTCACAAGGATAGTGATGAGGTCATCACGATCATCGATCAGCCCGATCCCCCTGAAGTCCAGATCACCACCCGAATGGTGACTGTGGTCAACACATCCTCCCCCGATATGTATCCCGAGGAAATCCACATCGCCGGCCAGACACTTACATTTCAGGATCATCCCTTCAAACAAGTTAAAAGTTCAGGCATCGACCGCGATTTTGAACTCATGGAGATTCGTACAGCCTCCAACCTCAACTTCTACCTGGTGAAATCCCTGGTGGAGAATGATGTGAACTATGCGCATGTAGTATTTCCTGCGCTGTCCGTCTTTACCGGGATGTCCACTACCCGTCAGGATTTTTCCATTCCAAATGGGGCGAGAATATCTGTCCCTGCCTTGAGTATCCTGACCCCGGACAGTATGATTTATGAAGGAACGTATGTTTTGCATGCAGGCAATGTCGATTCAGCAATTTATGGCATTCCCATACCCGGGTATATTGGGCGAACAGTTCATACCGAAAACAAGGTTTTGCTTTTTGAAAGATGCTTTTATGTATCCGTTTCAACACAAGATGGGCAGCCCTTAATTTTCTCAGGAGATGCAAATCTGACGTGTCCTGGAGTGACTGAAGAAAAATGGGCGTTTAATGCCTCAAAGGCCAGGTGGCTAGGCAATGAAGATCAATCTGGCAATGATCCGACACGAATGATCTTAGGCAAAGACTTGTATTATGCTTTTGCCTCTTCAGCGGATGCCTCGCGTACTACAGGTACCCTTTTGATCAACGGTCAGCCCACACCAAACTATCCGATAAAAATCTCCTATTCCGATGGAGAGCAATTAATCTATACGACCAATCAGGGACGTTGGGCAGCATACCTTCCTGCAGGTCAACAGTGCACTGCATTTATTCAGCTTCCATGTGGAGCATCAGAGAAGATATCCTTCACTACCTCCGACACAGATGAATCAATCGCCCAACTAAATGTGGAATCCACCGAAATCATCAACGCACGTATTACAGGCACAACACGGGATTGCGATTTCCTGCCACTGGATTTAAACTACACTGTATTCGAAGGTGCTATCAATTCTCCAATCTTCAATGATCATCCTGAACTGACGTTTCACATTCCGGTTTGCCCTCAAAACACTTTAAGCGTATCCAGTATCGATCCTGCAACCGGCGAACAGGGGCCTTTCATCGAGTGGCCATCAAAAGACACTATCCGGATTTATTCCACCCTTGCTTGTGAACAAGCAAATCATGAATACCTGTCGCTCTCCGTTTCGGATGAACAAAAAATCTATTGGCAACTGGCCAGCCAGTCTGATGGAGAGAGGTTGATTATTGCCAACGATATGACGGATCCGGATCTCGACTTCCAGGTATTCATCGAAGGCATGAATGAAGGGGACTATTCAGATCAGATGCTCAACATCATCTTTGAAGATATGGCCCTGGGCTCAAGAGGTTATTCCTTATACTGCCCAACGGCTACCAGTGGTTGCGGATTTAAAAACTTCACCATCACGCATTTCGCGGAAGAGGAAGGAAAATGGATTCGAGGTGTCTTTGAAGGTAAATTCTGGATCAAAACATTTCATCCGCTCACCGCAGGGTACCGAAATGTGAAAGGAGAATTCCAGGTCTTCCGGGAATTCTAAACCGACCCCAAACCCTTGACACAAAACGAAATCATACAAAAATGCCGCCGGGGCGATGAAGGTGCTTACAAGTACCTGGTGGATACGTATGCGGACCAGTTGATGGGGGTATGTGTCAGATATCTCCGTGATCATCAGAAAGCTGAAGACACGTTACAGGAAACCTTTATCAGCGTTTTTAAATCCATTCATCGCTTCGATGGCGAAGGATCACTCGCCGGATGGATGTATAAAATCGCGGTAAATGCATGTCTGAAAGAATTGCGCAAAACCAACCGACTCACGTTTCCGGAAGAATCGGTGGAGTTTGACCAAATGATCGAATGGCCCGAAGCCTATGAAAAACTACAGGCAGAAGATTTGCTGGTGATCCTGGATCAACTGCCATACCACTACAGAATCATTTTCAACCTGTACGCGATAGAAGGATACAGTCATAAAGAAATCAGTGAGATGCTGGGGATCAAAGAATCATTGTCCAGAACAAAACTGACAAGAGCAAGAAAACTATTACAGGAACAATACCTGGTTCATTTTAAAAAATCAATCGTATGAAACAATACGACCACATACAAAACAAACTAAAGCAATACTCCGTCAATGTCGACAAGGAGAAGCTATGGGCCAATACCTCCCATGCCATTCCCCGCAAACGGAACAGAAGAGGTTTCATCCTTTTCTTTTCCGGTATGGCCTTGCTGGTCGCTGGTAGTATGTTCTTTCTGCTGCCCTCCACCAGGGCCGCATTGGCTAAAACAAAGGTGGCTGCATCTGCTCAAACCACAACTCACTCATCATCAAATAAAACAGCTGACTTCGAGGAAACAAACGCTTCTGTTTCTAACGATGCTCACACATCAGTCTCCAACACACCGACAACATCTCCTTCCAATACCACACAATCCATACAGCAAGCGCATAACACCCAAAATTTTTCAACATCTGACATCCATCAAAACACCACAGATCCAAATGCAACCAAGAAAGCTGCAAGGCAGAAACAAAAGAACACCGGAAAGTTGCTTATCCCTTCTTCAAAACAAAGAACTGAATCACCAGACGCTGCAGCAGCAACGAATGAAGTGAATTCAGAATTCACACCATGGACATCCACAGCCGAAATAGTATCGTCTGATGAAACCAATACTTCTTCGTCTGATGAATTCAAAATGGCCAAACGTACTTTGAATTGGAAATCCGAACCAATCGATGATCTGCTGATCAAATCACTCGAAGAGATAGAACGTCCTATCGGCATCGAATCGATGTCACCTGGAATTCAACCCAAAGGAAATAACTTTCCCATAGGCATTTTTTTGATCCAGGGCATTGGCTTCAGTACCCTCCGGATCGAACCGCAGTCTGCTGATGTTGAGGATATAGCTTCAACTCTTTCAACGAATACCACAAGCCTGGAACAACTTTACACGAGTCTGCATGCCACCACGCCTGTCAATAGAAATCTCCAGGTCAGTGCTGGCTTGCAATATAGCAGACTCACGACTGAACTCATCCAAACAACGCTTACCACTGAAGACTATCTGACAGAAGGTATTACCTCTATCATCATTGGAGAAGACGGGCAGGTGGAAAATCTGTATGGTAATGTCAATGTGCATCGTGAAGTGTACACCTCTTCCACGCGATACACCTTTCAGCATAAACTTGATCTGGAAGTGATGCTTCAGGCGAATGTATTTCAGGGACCCCGATGGGCCTCCGGCCTGTGGATCAAAGGAAGTTACAATCTCCTCTATACCTCAGAAGGCACCACGCTTGATACGGAAGGCCAGCTACTACCCTATACATCATCCGCAAATCCCTTCCACCTGAAAACGCCATTTGGGTATGGGGCAGGGCTCAATACCACCTATAAAATCACACCCTCATGGGCGATCCTGGGACGGATTGGTTACGAACGTATGGTCTATACCCATGGTGTATTTGATGATCAATTGATTTACAAACACAACATCTTCAATCTCGGACTAGGTACAAGCCTGTCCTTTTAAAAACAAAGAACTAAAAAGATCCTCCGATAGCCATCGGTGCGCGCAGATGTGTTACCCGGAACTTCAATTCATAATCCCTTTTCTAAACCCATTTTACTCATGAAAAAATTCAACGTATTACTCACTTGTTGCATATGGCTGGTGATGCTTTGGGCGCCGCCACTGCGCGCTCAATATGAATGCACACCCTTATTGTATGTATCCCTTGCACCTGATGGGACCTATACCATGTTCCCTGAGGATCTTCTTGTAGAAGGCGATCTGAACGGTGTAACCACTCAATTAAGCCAATCAGCATTCACCTGCGATGACCTGGGGCCGAACAATGTAACGTTATCCATTTATGAAAACGAAGACCTGATCTTTGAATGTACGTCAAATGTCATCATCGAAGACAAAGTCAATCCTGTAGCGAATTGTGTCTCATCCACTACAGTCGAATTAGATGCCAGCGGACAACACATCATCACGTTTGCTGAAATCGACAACGGATCTTTCGACGCCTGTGGCACATTATCTTACACCATTCAGCCCCTGATCCTGGATTGTGATAGTGACAATCCCACACTGGTCACGCTTGGCCTGACAGATGGTTCAGGTAATACCTCATCCTGCACCGTAGCAGTCAATTGGGAGCCCTATCCGGATCCTAATCCAAACATTGCTTGCAACGCGCTCATCACCGTTGTGCTTGGGCTTGGTCAGAGTCAGGAGATTACCACGGACATGGTGCTGGAAGGGGGACCTTATGGCTGCCCATTTCAATACGAAATGGCAGTACTCGAAAACAATATTCCGAGACCAGAACCTGTTGTCACCCTTGCGGATACGAATGCCACATCACTTATATTTCAAATCCAGGATCTCAATACCGGCAACATATGCTGGGGAGAAATCGATGTAAATGCCTTGACCGGTTGTGATCCGGTGTTCACGATCTGCGATACCGAATGTCATTCCGCACCTCTGGGAGACTGCAACAGCGGTCACTCCTCAGAAGATCATATTGAATGGCCATGCGATATTAATATTACCGGAGACTGCTCACTTGAAAATCTCACCTTTTCACCCGCATACCTTGCAGCCAATGATTTAGCTGCTCCGGAAGACATCATGCCGGTGATCATCGACAGTGCCTGCTATACTACAGCAACCTTTTATACAGATCAGGTTTTTATACAAACGGGGTTTGTGGATATCCAACGCACATGGGCAGTGATTGATTGGACCACAGGCAGCATCACCGAGTATGTGCAACATCTCTTCATAGACCTGGAAACCTACTCCATCTGTGACACCCAGCCCTGGAATACACCAATCGGGGACTGTCCCAGCGGACACACGGATACCGATGGTGTAGAATGGCCCGCCGATATCACCGTGGAATCCATCTTCATTCATCCGGAAGACCTGGCCCTCAATCCTGACGTAGATCCGATGGATGTTGAACCCTCAGTCTACACTGAATGCACCGAGATATTTGTCACCTACACGGACCAGGTCTTTGTGATCAATGACTCCACTTTATCCGTTGAGCGCACGTGGAACGTGTTTGATTTTCTCACTGAACTCTCATGGATATATGTGCAGACCATCACCGTACATGCAGATGCCAATGCCAGCATGGTCTGTGTCACACGCGAGGCCGGTGATCCAATTGTCGGCGTGGAACTTACTCCCGGTGTCTTTAATGACGAAACAGGATGTCATTCATTTGAAAATCCTGAAGGCATTATTGTCACCCCTGTGAAAGACAGTCCTTTACAGGAAGGCGTCAACCTGCTGGATAAAATCCTCCTGATGGAACACCTGTTGGGTATCCGCGTTTTATCGCCCTACCAAATCTATGCTGCCGACTTATCACAGGATGGTGCGCTATCCGTCATAGATGTTGTCCTGATAGATCAACTCATTGCCGGCACGTTGTTACCTAATTTTGATCATAACTGGAAGTTTTTCAATCGCAGCAATCAATTGCCGTTTGCGGATATTTCCAACCCTCTTCAGCCCTACAAGTTTATCGGGGTGAAAATGGGAGATATCGACAACAGCTATATCCCAAATGCACCACTGCCTTTGCAAGAAATAGACCTGACTGTCACCGATGAGATTCTGAATAAAAAGGAAGAATACAATATTCCATTCTATCTCGGTCAGAATGAGCGCGTATCAGGATATACAGTGCGGATCAGCAGTCAAAATATTCCGATTGATTTCCAGAGTGTAACAGCTCCTTCCTTGCCGGGATTTTCCATGGAAAATAATGTGACGATCACCCCAGAGGAGATTACCATCAATTGGATTGCCCCACAGGATTACCTGGAATTCGGCGTAGCCATTCCGATGACCACTCCGTTGTTTACACTTCAACTTAAGCCTCAGGAGAATGGAATCCTCAGTGAATCTCTCACGCTCTCTTCCACGCATGACAACCTGCTGAAACCTTCCGATGAGGATGGCGCATTAGCCTTTGCTTTCGAATGGGAGAACGTGATCATCAGTTCTGTCCTCAATCCCGGCGTTGCAAAAGCCCTCAGCTTCTATCCTAACCCGGTAAAGAATGAAATCCGTTTCAATGGTTTTGATGCAGGCGCGGAAGGTACCGTCACCATTTTCGATGCGTCAGGGCGGATCTACCAATCAGATGCACTTACTCCTTCCATGCAGATTGAAAATATCTCTGAAGGCATGTACTACCTGAAGGTAGACCTAAAAAACGGCGAACGCTATGTCGCACCGATGATCAAGATTAATCCATGATCCCCATACACCTGCCCCAATAAACAAGAATGGGCGTTGCATGCAACGCCCATTCTTTCTTTTCCGAACATCATGTAGCTCACTATATTTCAAATACCAAAGTACTTTTCCACATAAAGGTGATTTTCTTACCCCCTTTGCCCCCTAAAGGGAGTACCTTAAGTTAAGATATGAATTCACTCCTGAGACCTTTCCATCTTTGATCAACCAAGTGCCATTACAGACGAAGAAGATACTTCTCATTTTCTGCCCTATGCTCTCTGCTCTTTACAGAGCCACCGGTATCGCAAACATCACCGCCCCAATCAAAAAAATATACCGCAACAACTGCGACAACGGATGATCTCCCTTGAAATAGACAAACTGCTCGATCGTCCGGCCTAGCCAGAATAATGCCATACCAATTAGATAAAAATTTCCAAGTTCAGTAGAAGCCAGATCATCCGCATAGACAAAACACATCACCGCAGAAAAACCAAAGAAGAACACCAACCTCATGTTCATCACCTGCATAATGCCACGATTCCAATCCGATAGTTTCGGTAGTTCGGTATCCCAATGAAACCAACGCCTGAATCCCAGGTGAAATAACATAAATCCCAGGCAATACAGTCCACACAAATAAATAATCGTCTGATCCGTCACTTAGGCACTGGTTTGGAGGAGATGAGCAAAATCAAAAAGGGATGAACACGTCATGTCCACCAGCGAGGGATTAACCTCATGCTTGTAGCGCTCAGAGGCAATCCATACGGTGAGTGCGCCGATGTTCCGACCCCATTGCATATCTGCATTCTTATCGCCAATCATAATGGATTTGGAGAAATCAATCTCCGGATATTTTTCTTTTGCCTTGTGGGCCATACCGGGACTGGGTTTGCGGTCAGGATGCGTATCATCAGGGGAGACACAATAGAAGATGTCATCAATTCTCCCGCAAGTATCATCTATCTTTTGTTGCATGTACGCATGGATATCCTGCAAGTCCTCCAATGTCATCAATCCCTTCCCTACCCCACGCTGATTCGTGATCACGATGATGCGGCCAAATATTTCGCTCAGTACAAAAAGGGCCTCGAGTGCTCCTTCGGAAAAAATAAACTCATTTCGATTGAACACATAGCTATCATCTTTATTGATATTGATGACACCATCACGATCCAGAAACAAGGTCCAGTTCTTATCAAGAATATTATCCGGAAAAGGAAAACACTTCAGTTCATGCTGGGCGCGGGCATAATCTTCCGGAATTCCGATATCAATAAAGTATCCGGACTGAGTGCTTCCAAAGAAAACTTTTCCAGCACAATACTTCTGCAAATAATCTCTTTCAAATGAAAAAACAGCAGGCCAGGTCATGGCCATAAATGCAGGACGATGAACAATGTATACCCCTCCGTTGATGAGTCCATGTTCCACAAACTTCTTTTCCTCAAAGGTTAATATTCTCCCGTCCCCACCGGTCACCACTGCCCCATAGCGATCAAAGTGCTCCATCGGTTTTAAGGCCAGCGTGCATTCTGCAAAATGAGCCTGATGCGCGGCATCCAGTTCGTGAAGTTTTACCTTAAACAAGGTGTCTCCATTGAGCACCAATACATTGTCCGTATGCGCATGTTGCAATGCCAATTGAATCGCTCCTCCTGTCTGCAGGGGTTCTGGCTCCACGACAGTCACATAATCCAATCCCGGGAAATGATGATGCAAATAGTGTTGTACGATCTCCCCTTTATATCCTAGAGAAAATATAAATCGATCAATGCCTTGTGACATGTAATACCGGATCACATAGGAAAGGAAAGGCTTACCGGCCACGGATGCCATACACTTGGGCACATCAGGCACAGCATCCCTGAGCCTTGTGCCTAATCCTCCGGCTAATATGATCGCTTCTTTAATCAAAGTACTGTGCTTCGACGAGTTCGCAGATAATGTGACCGATCATGATGTGACTCTCCTGTATGCGCGGCGTATCCTTTGACGGAACATTGATCAGGAAATCGGATTCCTCCTTCATTT
Source organism: uncultured Saprospiraceae bacterium (assembly GCA_964646645.1). Classification (GTDB taxonomy): domain Bacteria; phylum Bacteroidota; class Bacteroidia; order Chitinophagales; family Saprospiraceae; genus Opimibacter. The sequence continues at coordinate 33,262 of CAZYHJ010000007.1, forward strand.
TGCCTCCAGTCTCACCCGTCATTCCCACCGTGGTCATCCCTTTGCGCTTTGCCTTCATAAACGCCTCCAGGATATTCACAGAATTACCAGAGGTGGATAATCCAATCAATACATCCCCTGGCTGGCCTATCCCCTCAATCAACCGGCCATAGACATGCTCATATCCATAATCATTGGCCACCGCCGTCAGATACGATGTATTGCAATGCAATGCCTCCGCCGGCAAAGCTATCCGGTCCTTATAAAACCGACCAGAAAACTCAGCCGCCAGGTGCTGCGCATCCGCCGCACTTCCCCCATTACCACAGAAATAAATCCGATTACCCGCCTTAAAGGCCAGATGAATCTCCGTGACCACCTTTTCAATCGTTGACAATAACTCCGGTTGCCCGAGGATCATTTGCTTGATCCTGATCGAACCAGTGATGATATCTTTTATTTGATCTTGCATAAGCTAAAATGTCAATTTATTGAAATTACGAATTACTAATTACGAATTACGTTTTGCCCATACTAAATTCATAAGAGCAGGTAAAATCAACATGTTCATAAACTAGTAGCATATAAATCATATTGAGCACTCCAAGATTCGTAATTTGCAATTCGTAATTCGTAATTCGTAATTCGTAATTCGTAATTCATGAATCGTAATTCGTAATTCATGACTCGTAATTCGCAATTCGTAATTTATAATTCAACTAAACAGTCCACGTACTCAATCCCAACTTCACAAACTCATACTTCCGCTCCGTTCCCCCAAACGCTTCCAACGCTCTCATGACCTTGTATTTTGTTGTACCCGGACAATAGAAAATCATAAAACCTCCGCCTCCTGCACCTGATATCTTTCCACCCGTCGCGCCTGCCCCTTTAGCCGCTTCATAGATGTCCTCAATCCGTTGATTGGATATGCCCTCAGCCATTTTTCTTTTTTGCTGAAAGCCAAAATCAAGAATCTCTCCAATCTCATTCAATTTGCCGGTCAGCAAAGCTTCCTTCATCATGTGCGCCTGTACCTTCAACTGATGCATCGCTTCAATTGCCGTTTCGTCCTTCTTCACCACATTGCCGGCCTGCTTCTCAATAATTTTTGCGGACTCGCGATTAGTAGCCGTGAAATATAAAAGGAGATTATGCTCCAACTCAAACAAATACTCTCGCTTGATCCGCAATGGATTGACAATGACTTTGTCATTGGGATAAAATTCCATGTAGTTTACACCACCGAAAGTAGCAGCATACTGGTCCTGCCGGCCTCCGGCCAATTTCAAATCCTTACGTTCGATCTCGTAAGCGTAATGGGCCATATCATATTCCCCTAATGGCAACTTCAACATTTCCGCAAAAGCACCAACGATCGCAACCACCAATGTAGATGAAGTACCTAGTCCCGACCCCGCTGATGCATCTACATAGGTAGATAACCGCAAGCCGCGCACATTAATTCCATAATCCTGCTGGATTCGGTTATACACGCCTTTCAGCAAATCGAGCTTGCCGTCGATGGGAAGGTTTGTTGTAAAATCAAATTCAAGGTAGTCTCCCTGGTCCCATGCCTGAAGGATGATCTTTGGATCGTCCAGGATCTCCAAGGTAGCATATGCGTATAGTGACAGTGTCGCATTCAGGATGGCACCATTGTAGAGATCACAATACGGACTTACATCTGTGCCTCCTCCAGCGAGGCCTATTCGCAATGGGGCTTTGCTCCGGTAGATCATATGCATCTGATGTTATCGACTGGCGCCTTTCGGGCCCCTGATGGTCAGGCGAGTGACTTAATCGTCTCCGTCAGCCTTGCCCATGACAACTTTTGTTTTTCCGTGCGAAGATGCGGAATAAAATAGGCTTCGCCTAATGCGTAATACTCCAGAATAGCCGTTGCAATCGCTTCTGGTTCAGGCGAACACACCAATCCAGCCTTTCGGTCTGGTACTAATGAAGGCAGTCCGCCCACATTGGTTACCACCATAGGTTTTTCAAAATGATACGCGAGTGGTGTCACCCCGCTCTGTGTGGCATTCTTGTAAGGTTGCACCACAAGATCCGCCGCGCAGAAATAATTGACTACCCCGCTATCAGGTATAAAATGAGTGTGCAAGATGAGCAGGTCACTGATGCCCAGCTGCGCTATGGATTCCCGATATGGCTTTTCATCTTCATAAAACTCACCCGCGACCAACAACTTAATTCCCGCCTGTCTGATCCGCGGATCGGACATGGCTTCTAACAACAAATCAAGTCCTTTGTATTGACGTATGAATCCGAAAAACAAAATGATTTTGTCCTCTTCCTGCAAATCAAGTTTCCGACGCGCTTCAACCTTATCTATGCTTTCTCCGAAATTGTCATACAACGGATGCGCCACCACCTTCGCGGGCTTCGTTGGTTCGAAGATCCGAAGATCTGCCATCACTTTGTCAGACATTGTAATAAACGCATCACAACTCTTCAAGAAATAACGCGTAAACATCATATCGCCCGGCCGCTTCTCGTGCGGAATGACATTATCGGCTAAACCAATAATTCGCGTATGCTTGTTTTTCCTGACCTGCCGCAGAATCGTCCCCAAGGCCGGGCCCATAAATGGTATCCAATACCGCACCAGAATGATGTCAGGCTTAGCGCGCGCAATTTGACGACCCACGTTCCACCAGTTCAACGGATTTATGGAATTGATCAACGTATAAATCGTCAACCCTTCAGGTGCAGGTTCGTCCGTATACTGAGATGTGCCCGGGAAAAGTATCGATGGATATTGCAGCGAAAAAGAATAGATCACACAAAAATCTCCTTGAGCGATAAACTCCCTGGCCAGGCGCTGATCAAACGTCGCCAATCCACCACGCAACGGATGCGCGGGACCAATAATTGCGACACTCAACGGAGCACTCATCTTATCATCCAATTTGCCTGCAAGATAAGTGGCCTTTTCTTATTGGTCCGCTTTGCCGGATGAGGGTATTCTGATACTTTTAACACCAAATTGACCTGGTTATGAAAATCCTCTCGTTGATACCGGCCCTCCTCTTCTGCCTGCAACTTTCCGGACAAGCGTTGTACAAAGTAGCCCCCACGGCTGAAGAATCCCTACCCGGATGGGCGATAAAGATGTACGGTACCAACCCCAATATCTATGAAATTGATGATGAATACCGCCAGTGGAGAAAAGACAATCCAACCGCGAAAACAACCTACACGCAATATTATAAGAAATGGCGCCGCGCCTCCGAACCTAACATCCAGGCTTCCGGGTTCGTTTTAAATCCTCCGCCAGGTACAACAGAAGAATTTCATAAACGCCTCGATAAACTTCGGATCAGTAATGCAAATAGAAATGCAGGTGCCTGGGAAAATATCGGTCCGTTTGAAACTTTCAATACCAACACGGGCCCATCTCCACTCGCCAAATCAGAACAAGCAAATATCTACTGCATCGATCAGTCTTTGTCCAACCCTGAGATTATGTTTTGCGGAACCGAAGGCGCTGAAATATTTAAATCCAATGATAAAGGTCAAAACTGGAGTTGCGCCTCACGCAATTATGCCTTTGGAGCAGTAACGGCCATCGAAATTGATCCCACAAACCCGGACATCGTCTTTGCGGGAGAAAGCAATAATATTCATCGCAGCACAGATGGAGGTCTGACCTGGACGCTTGTACTCACCGACCAGGAAATGTGGCCCTATGAAATCCTGGTCAATCCTTCCAACACCAATATCGTGCTTGCCGCCACTCAACATGGCCTCTACCGAAGCGAAGATGGTGGCAATACATGGGACAGAATCGTCAACGAAACCTGCTACGATATCAAATGGAAAACAAATGATCCTGCTGTAGCTTTCCTGGTGCGCAATGATCCCATCGCAAAGATCTGCCGGTTCTATAAGTCACTTGATTTTGGACTCAACTGGGAACTCAAAGACAATGGCTGGTTCTTTTCAGATGATCCGGGACGCAATGATGGCGGTGCTAAAATTGGGGTCACCAACGCAGATCCAAATCGTGTCTACGCATTACTGATCGGTGAAGCCAAAACTGATGATTCCGGATATATCGGTATATGGCGCTCCAATGATGGAGGCGAATCCTGGTATATGCCCAACCCGCCAGCCGGTGGCCCCTGGGACGAAATCAATCATCCCAATATGGCGACGATCGGACGTACCGGAGGGTATCATCAGGGCTTTTATAATCTCGGCTTCGATGTATCCGATTCAGATCCTGATTTTGTGATGGCAGGCTTCCTCAACCTCTGGGTCTCGATCGATGGTGCAGCTACTTTCTCATGTGATGGTGGATATTGCGGAAATAATTTCAATTACGTACATCCTGACTGCCAGGACATCGAAATCAACAACGGAGACATCTGGATGACCAGTGATGGTGGTATCGAATATTCCAACGATCACTTTGTCACCCACTATGCCCTGAATCGCGGTATCACAAGCTCGGACTATTGGGGATTTGGTGCCGGATGGAATGAAGATATTCTTGTGGGAGGACGATACCACAACGGCAATGGGGCATGGCATGAAAACTGGATGCCCGGCGAACAACTCGGTCTGGGTGGCGGTGAAGCACCAACAGGGTATGTCAATCCAGGCGAAGGACGTCATACGTATTATTCCGATTTGGGAAAAGTAGTGCTGCCGGAAATTCAAAATGGCTTTGCACAATACAGTGGTTTTGGTCTCTTCCCCAATGAAAGTTATTACGATGCCGAAAGCGGTGAAATGGAATTTGATCCGCGTTGCTGGAACCACATCTATGTCACACGTGAAAATAAAATCTGGAAAACAACCGATGGCGGCACCAATTTCAATGTCCTGCATGAATTTGGCAACGATGTCAATATGCGCGCCATGAGTTTTGAAATCAGCCGCAGCAATCCAAAGGTCATATACCTCTTTCAGCGCGATGAAAATTCCTGGGATCCCGGATTGTTGTGGAAAACAACCGATGCTGGTGAGACATGGGAAAATCTGAATTTCCCTCCAGGCTATGCACGTCGAGGCTTGCTGGCACTTGACGCCGAAGATGAAAACAGAGTATGGCTTGCGTTTCCGGATGGTGGCGATGGTGAAAAAATATATACTTCCACTGATGGAGGTCAATCATGGGAAAATCTCACGACGGCTGCCCTCAATGGCGAACATATCACCTACATCATGCATCAGGGCGGAACAGATGGTGGTCTTTATCTCGGCACCTACAGAGCGGTGTGGTTTAAAGATGACAACATGACGGAGTGGCTACCGTATAATGAAGGCTTGCCAAAATCAATTGCCACTTGCATCCTTCGCCCGTTCTATCGTGATCACAAACTTCGTATGGGCGCGTATGGAAAAGGTATTTGGGAAACACCTTTTGCGGCAACCTCTCGTCCCGTCGCGCAACCTATGGCTCATAAACTATTCACTTCATGTCCTGGCGATACGATTCGTTTTGATGATTATTCCATGTTATCCCATGAAGGAGCTACATGGTCCTGGTCTTTCCCGGGCGGAGCTCCTGCAACATCTGACGTGCGAAATCCAAGAGTGGTGTATGCCGCTCCCGGTGCTTATGATGTAACTCTCACCGTGGAGAATCAATTCGGCACCTCCACTAAGACGGTCGCCGGCATGATCACCATTGATCAACCTGTGGTCAATGAAGTACCACCATTGATTGATTTTTCCACCACGGACCACTTCACCGTGAGCAATCCCGACAACGGTATCACCTGGTCACCGATCAATCTGGATGCCTGTAATCCGGATGGCGATATAGCCTACTGGATCAACAACTATGACTACACCAGCTATGGTACGGATGAATTGTATCTGCCGCTCAATATGGATTTGACGAATGTCATAGATGCATCGCTGCACTTCAATGTGGCATACGCCCCCTATTTTGATGTAAATGCTTTCATCGATTCATTCAAGGTCATGCTCAGCAACAACTGTGGAAATACCTACCACATTCTTTTCAACAGCGGAGGGGAAGCTTTGAGTACAACCTCGACAGGTGAAGGACCAAACAATCTCTACGAGTATGAGCGGTTCAGCCCTCAGAATTGCGAAGAATGGCGTCCGGTTGAACTTGATCTTTCCGCTTACGCAGGTCAATATGTCACCATCAAATTTGTCAGCCAGTCCGGTTACGGCAACAACCTCTATCTCGACAATATCTGGTTGGAGACCACACTGACCTCCACCCAAAATGCAGATAAAAAGCTGGCCATCACCCTGGCGCCCAACCCAACAAATGGCTACACCATCCTCTCCGGTGAGGGTTTAATTTTAGAAGATCCAGTCATCGAAGTGATCAGCGTCTCCGGTCAAAGCCTGCTCCGCAAATCTTTCAATGGCGGACTCGATCGCTGGCAGGAAGCCCTCGATCTCAGCCGCCTTCAATCCGGTGTATACCTGATCAAAATCATCAGCGGCAACCAGACCGTCGTTACCGAGAAACTCGTGAAGATGTAGAGATCTTTTGCCCCCTTTGCCCCCTAAAGGGGGTACCAATTGGAAACGGATTTCAGATAGTCTGCAAGTTTTTAACTTGCGCAACGAGATCATCACACCACACAATAGTTCGGCGTAGCTTAAGCTACGTCGTGGCGTATGCAAGTTTTAAACTTGCTCAACGAGATCATCCCTTTGGCTGTATCAAATCCCATAGATTCCCATACAAATCTTTAAACACCCCCACAGTCCCATACACCTCTTCCACAGGCCCACGCACAAACTCCACCCCATGCGCGACCAACCGCTCATAATCCCTGTAAAAATCATCCGTATGCAAAAACAGAAAAACACGTCCTCCCGTCTGGTTCCCTACGCGTGATATTTGCTCCTCACTCGCAGCCTTAGCAAGCAACAAAGAACATCCGGGTTGATCCGACGGAGCGACGACCACCCATCGTTTGGTCTCACTCATCACCGTATCCTCCACCAACCGAAAACCAACGACATCCACGAAGTAGCGAATAGCTTCGTCATAGTCGCGGACGAGAATGGCGATGTTTGCGATGGATCTTTTCATGGCTTGAAAATAAAAAGATAAAAGGCCAAACGCATTGCGTTTGACCTTTTATTATAATTTTTCAAGCCATTCCACCAGCAAGCGGACCCCATACCCCGTGGCACAGTAGCCCTTTCCAAAACCATTCGGTTGGAAACCCATACCGGCGATATCGAGGTGCGCCCAGGCGGGATGGTCATCTGTAAAGACTTCGAGGAACTTGGCGGCAGTGATCGAACCCGCATAGGGCTTCTCACTGAGATTTTTAATATCGGCGATATCGGACTGCATATCATCGTGATACTCGTCAAACATCGGCATGCGCCATACGCGTTCGCCGGTGCTGGTGCCTGCTTGTTCGAGCGCAGTAGCGAGCTCATTATTTTTAGAAAATAATCCTGCGGCCTGAGGACCCAATGCGGCAACAATACTGCCGGTCAATGTCGCAAGATCTATAATCACATCCGGCTTATATTCCCTGATACCATAGGCCAGCGCATCCGCAAGGATTAGCCGACCCTCGGCATCTGTGTCCAATACTTCGATCGTCTTTCCGGCATAAGATGAAATCACATCACCGGGCTTGATCGCCAGACCATCAATGCTATTGTCTGTTGCGGGCGCGATCGCCATCACATCTACTTTGAGTTTGAGTCGTGCGCATGCTTCCACCGTACCCAGTACCGCGGCGGCACCGGCCATGTCACTCTTCATGTAGTGCATGTTTTTGGAATCCTTGATGGAGATGCCTCCTGTATCAAAGATGACCCCTTTGCCCACCAACACTACTTTCTTCTTTGCTTCCGGATGTTTGTAATGGGATACGACACATACTGCCGGTTGTTCACTACCGCGATTGACGGCCAGCAATGCATGCATACCTAATGTGGTGAGATCCTGTTTATCAAGCACCCTGGATTCATATCCATACTGTGCGGCACTTCGGGTGGCCCATGCACCCAGGTAAGAAGGTGATTTATGACTTGCCGGTGTATTGACAAGATTCATGACTTCCTGCTGAGCCAGGCCGAGCATCATACCATTTCTGGCATCACGTTCATCCGTACCCGCAGCCAGGATCATATAAAGGTCAGAAGACGCATGCTTTGGTGGATCATGTTGCTTGTACAATCCAAGATCATAGTGCCCGGCAGTCCATCCTGCTACAGCTGAAGAAATAAGCGCAGCATCAGTAAGGTGAGCCAGATAAACTCCGGTGGTACCATGGCAATCATTCCTGGAACGAATCGCCATCTTCTTTAATAAAGTATATGCATTGGCTTCCGTAAGCTTATCTGCTTCGGACCAATACATAATCTTAATTCGTCGTTCGCCGTATTGTCCATAGAAGAAAGCCGGACTGGCTTTAATCGATGAAAAATCTTTTTGTGCAGGAAGGGCATCCTTATGAAGGACCTGAGAGAGGATGTCGAGATACAAAGCTTCAGCCTTCTCCTTAGAGCCGGGTATGCATAGTACATCGACATGCTCCAGCAAATCACCTGGAGTGGAAAAGACATGTAACTTCATTCTACTCGTCTTGATCAGAAAAGAAAAGCCACTTCACAGCCGCCGGGAACATATCCCCCCAGTATTTTTCCTGATGCTGGCCGATGGGGTCAATTACAATGTTAAAAGTAGTGAGTTTACTGGAAAAAAACCCATGGCTTACCGCATCTTTAAATTGATTGATGTGCTGGCTCATAAAACGGGTTTCCTTCTCCCCGGCGTAAATAAACATCCGCATCGGGAGGGTATAGTTGTACTTAAACGCGTCAAAATAGATTTCGTCTGAATACCAGAACGAGGGGCTGAAAATCATCAGCTTAGAGAAATATTTGGGGTGTACAATGCCGATATAAGCGCTGATCAGGCCCCCCATACTACTGCCACCGATTCCCGTATATATCCGGTGTGACTTGGTCCGGTAATGGCTGTCCACATAGGGTTTGAGGGTCTCAATGATAAAATTGGCGTAATCCTTACCCTGGCCATCCCCAAATTTCCGGTGGAAATAAGGACTATACTCCTGAATCCGTTCCCGGCCTCCATGATCAATGGCAATAACGATTAGTTCCCCAACACCGGTCGCAGACAGATCCATCAGGTGCTTGTCAATGGACCAGCTCCCGAAAGGGGCCCCGTCATCAAAGAGATTCTGGGCATCCTGGAGGTATAAAACAGGATAATCCTTATCTGTATCGTAGTAATTATGAGGCAGTAAGGCCCAAATCCGCCTGTTTTTCCCCAGCTGCGGGATCTCAAACCCATGATCAATCAACTCGATGATCGGGTAATGAGGCAAGGACTGTGTAAGCTGGGAAAACGACCGCATCTGATTCTGCATTCCGACGGATTGACGTATTCGGGGGCGCAAAATAGTAAAATACGGTAAAGGAAAGAGGTGGTTGTGTTACACACAACCACCTCTTTCCTAATTACCGAATTGTTACTTACTTTTAAGCATGGACAGAACATATGTATTTCTCTGCATCGCGTGCGAGTTTAAGGGGGGCGCTTTTCTGCGCCAATTGAAACGACTAGGCCATACCGTTTTCCTGGTGACATCTGAAAAAAACAGAACCGAAGCATGGCCGTTTGATGATCTCGAAGAAGTCTTTTACATGCCGGAAAAGGATGGCCGCAAATGGGACATCAATCTCCTCATCGCCGGCACGGCTCATCTGTTTCGTTCACATAAGATCGACAGGGTGATCGCGCTGGATGATTATGATGTCTGGAAAGGCGCAAGGTTGCGGGAAGAATTTCAAATCCCGGGCATGGGGGAAACTACCGCGCGGCATTTTTTTGATAAACTGTCCATGCGCATCGAAGCACGTGATGCGGGTATCCAGATTCCAGGATTCACCGCGTTGTTTAACGATGATGTAATCCGTCAGTTTCTAAAGACCAGCAAAGGCCCGTGGCTCGCCAAACCCCGCCGTGATGCCGGTTCGCTCAATATCCGCAAGATCCAGGATGCCGATGCCTTCTGGAAATGGGCCGAAGAAGCAGGAGATCATCGCCATGAATACCTGCTCGAAGAATTCCGTCCGGGCATCATTTGCCATGTCGATAGCCTCAATTATAATGACGAAACCCTTTTCACCCGATCATCTCAATACCTTGATGCACCCTTCGAAGTGGCGCATGGCGGCGGTATCTTCCAATCGAAGACCATGGCCCCGAAAGATGCATTAGCTAAAAAACTATCCAACCTCAATATCAAAGTGCTGGCCGCATTTGGTCTGCGCCATGGCGCCAGTCACTCAGAGTATATCGTGCGTGACGGTGGAAAAGAAATTCTCTTTCTGGAAACTTCAGCGCGCTGCGGAGGTGCTCACCTGACCGATATGGTCGAGGCCGCCAGCGGAATCAGCCTATGGACCGAATGGGCCAATATCGAACATGCCGTACTCACCGGAAAAAAATATCATCTGCCCATGGTCGATGAGATGCAGGCCGGCATTATCGTGACGCTTAGTAAATTCGAAAAACCAGATTACGAAAATTTCACCGACCCCGAGATCTGGTGGAAACTCTATAAGAAATACCACATCGGTTTCATCTTTCAGCACAAAACCGAAAAGAAGATCGATGAACTTTTAGCGAAATACGCAACCGTGATTAAGGAGAATTACTCAACTGTTGTTCCGCTCAAAGAGTAAAATCTGTTTTAATTACAAATTACGAATTACAAATTACGATTCAATTTTTTCACCTTTACAGTCTGGCCAAAAACCCAAAACCACGCGTAATTAGCAGTTGGTGTCTTATAATTAGAATTTCGTAATTCGTAATTCGTAATTCGTAATTCGTAATTCGTAATTCGTAATTCGTAATTATAAAATCGTAATTAATTCTTATTCATAAAAACCAACACTTCCTCCTACCCACGTCTTATCCTTATTAAACTTCACCCCAATCATCTCTCCCTTGCTCAATCGCGCGAGATTGTTGACAATGATGGGTCTGGGTTCGTGCTCGGGCCAGATGAGCATGATGCGCACTTCCACTTTGACAGCATCGTTATCGTAAGTTTTGATCACCGGGACATAGTTGACCTTTTCCTGGAGGATGTATTGCGAAGGATCTTTGACATTGTCTATGTCTTCGCGCTTGACATGGAACACAACGCCGGCACCTGAAAAGGAATACAGCGGCTTTAGCACATAATTTTCAAGGTCATGCGGAATCTCCTTTACCTGGTCCAGAAATACCGTACGCGGCATATAATTACACTGCAAATACGGCATCGTATATTTTGAAATACGGAAAAACCAATTGGGATGACCGACCCACTTGATGTCAAGATCATCGGTGAAGGAAAATTTGAGATCAAGATCAGTGCGTTGCAGGAGCTCGTCAAAAATTACGCGGTTGTATATGCGTCGCACTTCAATTTCCCTGCCTTCTTCTTTGTAATACAACTTACTGCCCCGCTTATATAAATCCGTCACACAAGCGACTTTTACACCCAGCACCTTTCTCGTGGCATGAAAATCTATCTGCGTGTTTTGCTTAAAGGGTTCGATATCGATCAATACCACTTGCGCGGGGTCTTCATTTTCAACAATGATACCCCTAAGCAGTTCCACATAGGACTCAGGAGTAAAGCCACTGAAAAGATGATTGAGATGCTCGGGAATATCAAAATGTTTGCGGTATAACCCCGCCACATAATGCTGATAAAAATAGAGCGAAGGAAATCCCTGTACTTCAATCAACTTAGGGGTGATCTCTCCATTCGGTCCTTCGCACAAACCAAAATCCATTTGCAGGAAGGTCGTGTGCGCATCCTCACCTGGCACCGTATTGGTTGCATTCAATGACGGCGCGGTCAATGCTTTTAAATCCGGACGGAGTATGCCTTCCGTAATCTGATGACACGCCTCAAAGATTTTTTCCTTCAATGCGGCGGGCACAAAGACAGGTGTCTCTGCAATCCGAAATCCGGGCACATGGTCAAACTGCCGGTAGAGGTCCTCAAGGAAATGCTGGTAACGCTCCTGGGTAAACTGCGCATTGTAACGCGAACGTACATCTGGTATCATGTGGGGAAATATACAGCTAAAACATTATTGGTCAAGCCGCCCCCAAACGAATGATCGTAATCGGTCTGTAAAATCTAACTGGCGAGTGCGGCACGGGAACGGCTCTGTGCTTTGATCCGTTCCAGGGCATCCTTGAGAAAACAAGGTAGAATCAGATCCCGGGTATGGGCCAAACGGTCAGGATGCAACGCATTGTGCATCATCGCCTCATAGGTGTCCTGCCCAAACTGACTGATGATCATATTCATTTTCTCCGGACGGCGCAGATAGTGCACCATACCATCCGGATGCGCTTCAGGATGAAACTGGGTACCAAACCATTCATCTGAAAACCTGACGGCCATCAAAGCCCGGTTGTCGTCAATGTCCATATCCGGATTTTCGAGGGCCGTAATCCGTGCATCGAGTGCCTTGAGACGGTCCATATCCGGATAGATGACTTCATACCTTCTGAAATCCGCACCATAAAAGGGGCTATTCAAACTGCGCAGCAGAGGATCATCATGGCCTTCCTCTGTCTTATCTACAGGAACGATCCCAAAAGATTCCTTGCGCCTCAGCGAGATGGTGCCGATCTTAAAATGATGGCAGATCATCTGGAAGGAATGACAAACAAAGAAGACAAACTTCTTATGTTGCGATTGCTTGTTGTGCTCCCACAACTTATCGATCAGGTCGAAGTAGGCTTTATCCCAAACGCCATCGAAATCGAGCGGATCGCCGGGTCCTCCGGAAGAAATATAGATGTCAAAGTCCAATCCCGGAACTTCATTTTTATACCGCACATCAAAGACTTCATAATCGATGACGGCAAAACGATCGGCAATACGTTCGATGCTGGCGATACCCATGTTTTCGACATTGTTATTCATGTCGAGGATCGCCATTCGGATTGGGTGATGAAACTGCATATAGATTTGTTTAGGTGAAAATGCCAGGGCTGATTCAATCAGCTACTACTTAGGCATTTTACCTTCAACGGCTGTTTTGATAAAGTTGCCCCAATTGACATGGGATTTATTGGCCTTGTGCGCCAATGCTTTTTCAATGGCCATCTCTGCGGCATTCTCCACGACCCACTCAAAATTTTCCTCACCTACACTGTGCAGGTCAGCATCCGGCGCAGGGTTGCAATAATCAATGGCATAAGGAATACCATCGCGTACGGCAAACTCAACGGTGTTGAATTCATACCCGAGCCAATGATTGATCTTGAGCACCAGTTTGTGAATCTCCTTCATCAACTTCGGATCATCTATCGCTGGCTTGTCAATATAACGGAGGTGATGCGGATTGCGTGGTTCATACGGCATGATGCGCACGCGGTCACCGCCGAGATAGTAGCAACGGAAATACGCATCGAAGTCAATATTCTCCTGCAGCATCATGACCAGTTGCCCGGTCTCATTGTATTTGGCAAAGAGATCTTCAAAGCTTGTGACTTTATACACGCTTTTCCATCCACCGCCGGCATGAGGTTTCATGTACAACGGAAAGCCTCCAAGTTGTTCGACCATGCCTTCCCAATCCAACGGAAATTTCAGATTTCTGAAGGATTGATCAGAGGTATCATCTGGCCGTTGATTTGAAGGCAGCAAAACTGTCTTTGGTACCGGAACCTTGATGTGTTCGGAAAGGCAGTTGTTGAAAAACTTTTCATCCGCACTCCACCAGAATGGATTGTTGATGACAGCCGTTCCCGTGAGGGCTGCGTTTTTCAGATAAGCCCTGTAGAAAGGGACATCCTGGCTGATACGGTCAAAAATGACGGCATACCCGGATGGCTTGCCCTGATACAGTTCATCTACTTTGACGAATTCAGCTTCAACGCCTTTAACGGCTTTGCTGTTGACACGTTCTACAAATGCGGGTGGAAACGAGTTTTCCTTTCCAAATAAGATTCCGATCTTTTTCATGATATGGCTTTCGGTAATAAGAAATGCGAAAATACACAGTCCTGTCTATATTCAGGACGCGATGAGCGTTCCTGATGACAAGATATTCCTTCCAATAACACCTTCAGCATCAAGCCTCCAGCACTACTACGCAGTTTTGCTCTGCAGCTACGCCACTATACACCAACTTATCCGCCTCAGTGTCATTCACCCAACGGGCATTGTCAATGAGATAGCGGAATTGATATTCCTTGCCGGTCTCCAGTTCGAAGGTCTTGGAAAAAGTGCCATCCTTGGCTTTCTTCATAGTAGCATCCGTCGGATCCCAGCTGTTAAAATCCCCGAGTACGGCGGCCTCTTTGGCTCCGTCAGCGGAGGTGGCATCCAGCACGAACGTAACTTTACACACCGGTCTGGATTTGAGATATTGCTTCTTTAAGCTCATAATTAATTGATTTTCAGTAAATACTTTTTGCTTTCAGGCCGCAAAGGTACGACGAATCCCCCGATTTTACAGGATCGATTGAAAATCAATTGTTAAGACTTGA
>CAZYHJ010000007.1:47873-67964 GCA_964646645.1 uncultured Saprospiraceae bacterium
ATGCCCAATGCCCTTTGGCCCCTAAATCCCCTAAAGGGGACTTCATGTATCATTGAGTACTCTATGCCCTCTGCTCTCTGCCCTTTGCTCCCTGCTCCCTGCCCTATGCTCTATGCCCTATGCTCAATGCCCCAGCAAACTCTTCTTCTGATCCTCAAAATCCCCCCTGCTGATCACGCCGCGCTCAAGAAGCTCACCTAAATCAGCGATCTTATCCAAAACGGTAGTGTCGTAATAACTCTTTGTCTCGAGCAGGTCCGGCTTCGGCGTCGCGAGATAGGCCACCTGCCGGTACCCATTCTTGACAAAACTGTCAAAGTCCGGTTGGTCGCGCAGCCACTTCAGGGCCTCATTGTGATAGATCTCTTCAAACTCCTGGAAGCCAAAATCTACCGAGCTGGCCAAATGAAAATAAGCCTGTTTGGCATCCTTTGCGATGGAGTGGCAGCAAGCCAACATGAAGTGTGTGCGCGGATCATTATAATCATATTGCAGCGCGTCTTCAAAATACTTACGGGCCTGGTCATAATTGCCCATGCGGTAGGCCATAAAGGCATCTTTGATCAAAAGATTTCCTCGTGACTTTCGGGTCTGGACGGGCTCGGGTACTTTTTTCTTCTCCTCTGCCTTCAGGATTTTCTTTTGCTTCTTAGTCATGGGCAAGCCGCCATTATATTTCAAATCAAATTCCTTCTGCGGCATGACAAAAAGCAAGATGGACTCGATAAAGGCCAACACCGCCAAAGGCAGGAAATAAGGGCCGTGATTTTCAATAGAGATGATAAACAAAATGAAGAATCCAACGAAATTGACGATACCCCAAAATTTTCTGCCCAGGTAAAAACGATGCACCCCGAATATCCCCAGCGTCAGGGCGAGAATCGCGGCCACTTTTCTGGATTTCCCCATCCCATCGTCATCCATCACCTGGTAAGCCTTGTCCGATACCTGGGTGAGATGCTGATGCCTGATTTGATTCGATGGCGGGATTCTCGTGTTTCGAATCACAGGCAATGCCATGCCTTTGCTCGAAATCGCAAACAACGGTGTATCACCGGCAATGTTCTTCAATTGAAAATTACCCACATGCACAGCTTGCAACCAGGCATGGTTGCGTATATCCTCAAATACACGTTCAGAAACAAACACGCCTCCGGGTTCACAGATCGGCTCGATGCGCGCGGCCACATTCAATCCGTCACCAAACGCATCTGTTCCATCATAACTGATATCCCCCACATGAATACCTATACGCACCGGCACCTCAGGATCCTTCTTGTATTCAATCTGCATCTCCACCGCACACTCCACCGCATTGACACTGCTGTGAAAAATACTCAGGGTCCCATCCCCGAAAAACTGCAACACTTCACCACCATACTTCTTGTGCAACTCTATCAGGATCTCCCGGTGACGTGACCGGAGCATAAGCGCCCGTTCCTCATTGATGTGCATGAGGTGCGTATACCCTACTATATCCGTGAAAACGATTGCGGCCAGCTGGCGCCTGAACTTCTGTTCCATTTAGAAGCCAAATATAATACGGATAAAAGAAAAGGGGGGTAGGGACAGCTCGCGAGCTGTCCCTACCCCCCTTCGCTTTTATCCAGCTACCAACTGATACCCCACCCCCTTCAGCGTTAGCAACTGTACGTCGGGATCAAGGCGGAGATATTTCCTCAGCCTGGTGATATAGACATCGAGATTCCTGGAATTGAAAAAATGATCGTCACCCCAGAGTTGAAGCAGGATCTCCTTTCGTTCTACAGGTCGGCCGGCCATGGCGACCAGCATTTTTAATAATTCATTTTCACGGTGAGACAGTGAGATGGCTTCGCTTCCATTTTGAATCACCATCCGTACGGGATCAAAGGCAAGTCCCCCAATCCGAAATTGTCCCGGCGTACCTTTACCCGACATCTCCAATAGGTTGTGCACGCGGGCCATGAGTTCATCCAGACTGAAAGGTTTCCGCAAATAGTCATTACCACCTGACTTAAACCCTTCCACTACATCCTTTGTCTCACTCTTTGCGGTGAGAAAGATGATGGGAATCTGACGATCTGCAGCTCTGATCTCCTTGCCGATTTCATAACCGCTCTTTCCGGGCAACATAATATCGAGAATACAGAGATCAGGTTGAGCTTGCTCAAAAAGTGCTGTCGCCTCATTTCCATCCGCCGTCCAATGCACTTCGAATCCATTGCGCGCGAGATGATCCTTCACCAGCATGGCGAGCACTTCTTCATCCTCTACATACAATACCTTGTAAGCCCTGCCCTGCTGCATACCTGTCGGAAATTAATTTTCTGAATATACCGGAAGCGTCATGGAAAAGGTGGAACCCTTGCCTGGTTCACTGACCAGCCCAATTTTACCTTGATGTTGCTTGACGACATCGGCTACATAACTCAGCCCTAATCCATGCCCCTTCACATCATGTCTGTCCTGTTGCGGCACACGATACAGTTTCTCAAAAACCTTATCCTGGTAATCGGCCGCGATCCCAATGCCATTATCTTCCACATCCAGTTTGATGCTTCCATGATTACGTGTCAGATGAACCCGAATGACCGGATGCTCCTTGCTGTACTTCAATGCATTGTCCAGCAAATTGTAAAAAACACCACTCATGTGTGTTTTATCTCCGCTGATCACAAATCCATTGCCTTCCTCCTGCACCTGCACATCCGCATGCTTTTTATCAAACTGCACCTTCATCTGGGTCATCACTTCATCCAGCACCTGACGGATATCCAGCTTTTCATAGTGGATCTGTGGCGAACGACTATGCAGAATCCGCTCCACCAATAAGGATAATCGTTTCAATTCACTTTGACAGATCTCCAGATATTTGCGGCTCTGTCCCTGTTGCATATCACCGGCCATTGTCAATGACTCCAGCGCCACTCCCGCGGTAGTGATGGGTGTCTTCAGTTCATGGGTGATGTTGGCCACAAACTCATCCCGCAACGCATTGAGTTGAATTTGCTTTCGCAGATTTTTCCAGATATAATAAAACGCCGCGCCCACCATCACCCACATAAAGAGCGCAAAACTCATGTGGGGCACTAACTCATTAAAAATATCCGCTTTATAGGATGGATTGACCAGGGCCATTTTCTTTTCCGCTACAAAATCGAATTGTGGCCGACTCATCAGCGCAGGCACCATCGTATCCTTCCCCTGCCACGTGATGACCTGATAGGCTTCATAATCACCGGTACTATCGGCCTGCCGGATGCGACTCATCACCAGTGTGCTTACAGCAACCGCCGTTGTATCTGTATGCGTCGAATCCGTGGACATTCGTTTCAGCAACATGGCCCGCATGGGATGCTTGGGCATGAATTTCATGTCCCCGCGATCCACCATGATCTGGTTGCCACAGTTGTTAGACGCTTTCACGGAATCATCTCCATGAATGACGATATTGAACGACATGGGGCCATCCTGCGCATCAGCCGGAAAATTGGAAAGGCGGGTAAAGATGAGGGAGTCCTCGACATCACGCATATTGGTAAACATGACATGATTCAACTTATCCTCCATATCCCGGTGGGCATTGTTGTACTCATTGCGCAGCCAGAGATATTCCAGCACACCCAGCAACAGGAGGCTGAAGATCATCAGGAAACGAGCCAGGGAAATGTCGATTTGATTACGCATCGCTGACAAAAGTAGGGGCTGCGACCCTTGGTTATACCCTTCATTAACAATAATTAACCATTTTCAGGATAGGCTGCGGCCCCGGCCCCGTACCTTAGCCTCCTGAATTCAGACAGCTATGCGTACATCGATATTTCTGCTTGCCTTGAGTCTGCTCTCCATCGCAGTCAAAGCACAAACAGCAGGACGGATCACCTTTGAAGAAAAAATGGATCTCCACAAGACCCTTCCTCCCGATCGCCAGGACATGAAGGACATGATCCCGCAGTTCAATTCAACACTCTACGAATTGACCTACAATGAAAATGAATCCATCTACAAAGCCAAAAAGATTGAAGAAATCACTGAACCAGCTCCGGGAGGTCCGGGTGGTCCTATGCGCTTTGGACGGCCAAATCGTGTGGTGTATAAAAACCTCGCCGAAAATCAAATGGTCGATTCCCGGGACTTTATGCAAAAACAATTTCTGATCAAAGGAGAGCCTACCCCACGCAAATGGAAGATCGGAGCAAAACAAAAGCAGGTGTTGGGATACAATTGCCTTGAAGCAACATACCAACAGGATAGTGTCACCAGCATCACCGCCTGGTTTACGCCGCAGATGAGTATCATGAATGGCCCGGGTGATTATCAGGGATTACCGGGCATGATCCTTCAGATCGATATCAACGATGGCACCCGCATGGTGACGGCTACTGAAATCGTGACCGATAGTGTGGACACTTCCGTCATACTCGTTCCGGACAAAGGAAAAGAAGTCACCGCGGAAGAATTTGAAAAGATCCGCCAGGAAAAAATGAAAGAAATGGGCATCATGCACGGAGGCCCTGGCGGTCCGCCCCAAATGATGATCATCCGACAATAATTTTCATTCCAATATAATCCTCATGTCCTTGAGACACCCTCACCAGCTTACGCTTCTCCTCCTGTTTTGCCTTTCGTTCACGCTTTCCGCGCAAACGAGTAAATCAACGCTGAAAGGTATCATCGTTGATGAAGGAGGTCTGCCTGTACCGGGCGCTACCGTCATGATCCTTGAGGCCAAGGATTCAACGTTCCTGCTCTTCGGATCCACAGATCCCCAGGGCACTTTCAGTATCCGTAACGTGGCCAAAGGAGATTACCTCCTCAACGTGTCCTTCCTGGGCATGCAGGCCATCTATCAACCTGTCTCCTCCGGTACAGCCGAAGAAATTGACCTTGGCCGCATCGTGATGCAACCTGCGAATACCCTCCTCAGTGAAGTTCAGGTAAAAGCAGAACATGTACCCCTTGAAATCAATAAGGACACGATCAGTTATAATGCAGATGCTTTTCAAACGCAACCCAATGCGGTTGTTGAAGATCTTTTGAAAAAATTGCCTGGCATCGAAGTCGAAGCAGACGGTACCGTCAAGGCGCAAGGAGAAACCGTCAATAAAATATTGGTAGACGGAAAAGAGTTTTTTGGCGATGATCCCAAAATGGCTACTAAGAATCTCCCCGCCAAAGCACTGAAGAAAGTCAAGGTCTATGACAAGCAATCCGACATGTCGGAATTTACCGGCGTAGATGATGGCGAACGGGAAAAAACGATCGACCTGCAGTTGAAAGATGAATTTAAAAAAGGCCTCTTCGGTACCGCAGAGGCCGGTTATGGTACCGATGATCGCTATAATGGAAAAGCGTCCATCAACCGCTTCACGCAGAAATCCCAATTGTCTTTCCTGGGACAACTCAACAACATCAACCAACAAGGATTTACGTTCAACGATCGCATGAACTTCTCCGGAGGCATGCGTGGCATGTCCGGCGGCGGTGGACGAAGCATGGAATTTTCATCATCCGGATCCGATGGACCCATCAGTGATGGTACAAGCAACGGCCTGGTCAATTCCGGTGCCGCTGGATTGAACTTCAATTGGCAACCCAGCAAGAAATTTAATATCCGTTCCAGTTACTTCTATAATGGTGTAGATAAAAATCTGCTCCAAACCTCTTTCCGCGAAAACCTCAACACGAATCCCTTCAACACCGATGAGGACAGCGAAAGCAACACCGATAATTATTCCCACAGCATCGCCCTCAATTCAGATATCAAACTGGACACGACCCAACAAATGAAAATCAATGCACGGATCAACATTGCAGATGGTGCGTCCAATGCATTGGATTCCTTGCGCAATGTGGACCTGAGCAATGTGCTCCTCAACCGCTCCCTGACTCAAACCGACAATACCAGTGACAACCTGACCGTCAATGCCGGAGCCACGTACATGAAAAGATTAGGCGGCCGCGGACGAAACTTTTCACTCTCCGGTTCGATCAACTCGGGTGGCCAGGACCGCGAAAGCAAACTGGACGCCCTCACCGAATACCTCACCACAGGAGATCAACAATTGATCGATCAATTGCAGTACACGATCTCCGATGATCTTCGATTTGACGGACAATTCTCCTACACGGAACCATTAGGCAAAAGGCGCTTTCTTGAATTTAATTACAACTACAATACATTCAATGCCGATTACGATCAGGATGTCTATGATATCGAGAATAATACTCAGGTCATCAATGATACCCTCTCCAATAATTATTCGTCCATCTTCCAATATCATCGCCCAGGTGCTTCCTTCAGGTATAGTGGTGAAGTGCATACGCTCAATATTGGCATGAACTACCAGATCTCAGAACTCACGGGCCAACTCAGCCGGTCTGAAACCGATATCAAACAAGATTATCATCACCTGCTGCCCCGTGTGATCTGGCGCTACAATATCGGCAACGGAAAAAACCTTCGCTTCAGCTATACCACCAGGGTCAATCAACCTTCTATCACACAGTTGTCTCCCGTGATCGACAACACCGATCCGTTGCGTCTGTATATCGGTAATCCAAACCTCGATGCGGAATACAACCACAACATGAGTTTCAACTTTCATTCCTTCAGCCAGTTCTCCTCCACAAGCTTCTTTGCCTCCATCGGTGGCACACTGACCGAACAAAAAATCATCACTTCAAGATTTATCAATGATGAATTCCGCGAAGTCAGCACGCCGCTCAACATTGACAACGAAGCCGGCATGAACATGTTTGTGTCTTACGGTCGTCCCTTTAAACCTATTCGCAGCAGGGTCACCCTCAATGGAAATGCCAGCCTCACCAACACCCAAAATTATATCGGCACCGATCTGCTCGACCTCAATCGTTGGGCAAGAAGCATAGGCGTCACGATATCCAATATGAATTCCAACGTACTTGAATACAACCTCGGAGGCAAGTGGACCTTTACCGACAACTATTACAAATCAGATGAAGCACTGGATCAGAATACATTGCTGCATACCTACTTTGTAGATGTGACTGTTACCGCATGGAAGAAATGGAAATTATCACTGGGCTATGATTACAACCTCTACACCAGCGATCAGATTCCTGAAAACCAATCCTTGCCTTTGATGGAAGCTTCTATCTCCCGCTTCATTTTACCGGGCGACAAGGGCCAGATCAAATTCAGCGTATTCGATGTCCTCGATGAAAACCGCGGCATCTCCTTCACCACCACCCCCAACTACATCGAAGAACTCCGTTCCAATTCCATCGGACGCTATGCGATGCTATCCTTCATCTACAATATTCGCGGCAATGGCACCGGAGGCGGTGTCACACCGGGTGGTGGATTTAAGTTTATTGAGCATAGGGGCTGAGGCTGACCCTGGCCGCTGGATGTCGAGCGCAGCGATGAGCCCTTCATTCGCCCCATGCGAAAGGTTGTACTCCTTTCCTTCGTGCTACCTCCCTTCCTCCGTGCGAACTCATTCTACCAAGGAGAATCTACTTCCGGAGTGGTTTCACACGAAGGCAACACAGAGAAACACGAAGGTTGTACTCAATGCCCTTCCTTTCCTTCGTGCTACCTCCATTCCTCCGTGCGCACTCATTCTACCAAGGAGAATCTACTTCCGGAGTGGTTTCTCACGAAGGCAACACAGAGAAACACGAAGGCTGTGCCCAATGCCCCTCCTTTCCTTCGTGCTACCTCCTTTCCTTCGTGTGAACTCATTCCATTTTCCAGCGCTTAGATCCCTTCAATGGCTATCCCCTACTTTCCCTTATTTTTGCGCTTCAGTCAGTTCAAAGAGATGTAAAACCATGTTTTCTGCATAACCATTCGTTAACAATCCCTGATTCCCAACCACTTAAATAACAATATCGCCACTTTTGGCGTTATCCGTAGATTCTTTTACAGGAATATTTCCCCCGGTACAATGATGAAATACAGCATACACACCTTTGTTTTTACCCTCATACTGGTATTGAGCATCATACCCGGACTGCAGGCCCAGGAAATGGTCCTCGTCGTCGAACGCTGCAAGGCGCTCGATCAGACCAGCCCGATCCACAACATTTATGTCGATGAAGAAAATGTAAAATGGGTGGCCAATAAAAGCGGGTTGCACAAAGTACTCGCCATCGACCTGGTACAAAAAGTCTCCGTACCTGCCGGTAAAACCAATCTCCTCACGATCCGCGGTGGAAATGCCAACCTTGAATGGTCCACCTCCGAAATGGAATCTATTCTCGGTGGCGCTGTGATCTCAAGCGCCTCTTACGATCCAAAAACAAAATCACTTTGGATCGGCACACAACAGCAAGGCGCATTTCAAGTCTCATACTCACCACTGAAGGTGATGCAGCGTTTCAATACCGACAATAAAAAACTCACGTCCAATAAAATCAATGACATCTTCATCCGCGACAATGGCACGATATGGATCGCCACGGATGATGGCGTACTCTCAGGCAATGGAGACAAATGGTCCCTGCAGGAACGCTATCTCAACTTTGTAGGGATCGATGCATTTGGAAATAACATGTGGATCCTTGGTGATGACTTTCTCTGGCAAGTGGACAGCAAAGGCAAATGGACGCCCATCGCTATTGAATTAAAAAATGTAGAAGGCACCCTGCGC
This sequence comes from uncultured Saprospiraceae bacterium, assembly GCA_964646645.1. Lineage (GTDB taxonomy): Bacteria > Bacteroidota > Bacteroidia > Chitinophagales > Saprospiraceae > Opimibacter. The sequence continues at coordinate 56,495 of CAZYHJ010000007.1, forward strand.
GACATTGCCGTGGATGATGAAGGCCGTGTATGGATCGCCTCCAACATGATGACCGGATATGATGTCGCAGCCAATCGATATCAGCGCTTCGGACCTGGACAATATTTCACCAGTCAATTCGTCAATTGCCTCGATGTGGATCAGGATGGTTCCATCTGGACAGGCACTGATGATAAAGGTTTATATCTCATCCAATGGGAAGCCGCGATGACCGTCAATATCCTGATGGACGCCCCCCTCGATTGTAAAAATCCACAACCGACAGCTGCACTGTCTGCAAAAATTTCCGGCGGAGAACCTCCATTCACTTACGCATGGAGCAGCGGACAGAACACAGATAAAATTTCAGGATTAGCAGCTGGCTCATACATTTTATCAGTGACCGACTCAAAAGGCACTTCCAAAACGGGAAAGTATGAAATCCCGAATCCAGGTATCACGATTTCAACGGAAATAGTCAAACCATCATCAGGATCTGCAGAAGGCGATGCGAGTGTCAACTTGTTGGTCAATGGTGGCACAGGAAAGATGACCTATAAATGGGACAATGGAGAAACTACCCAACTCGCCACAAAACTTACCGCAGGCACACATTCCGTCACGGTCACCGATGAAACCGGATGTTCGGCTACCACCGCATTCAATGTACTTGAAAAAGTCACTCCACTCACTGTGACGCTCACCGCATTGGCAGAAAATAAATGTGCCGATGCGAAATCAGGGATAATCCAGGCCGAAGTTAAAGGAGGAAAGGCACCCATTAAATATCAATGGAATCAGGGCAGCACCGCTGATGGAAAACTCACCGAACTGGCACCAGGGGAATATGCAGTGACCGTTGCCGATGCGGCCGGACAAACGGCATCTGCATTTCTCACACTTACCGCACCACCCGCCATCAATATCATCGTTGAAAATGTAATCCCGGCAAATCTCGGCGCCACCAATGGTCAGGCACAAGCAAAAGTCTCCGGCGGTAAATCACCATATACTTACCTCTGGGATAATGGCGCCACGACTGCCTCGGTCAAAAACCTCTCTGCAGGGGATCATGTACTCACCGTAACGGACGCCAATGGATGCGCAGCAGTTGTAGATGTGAGTGTGAATGAAAATATCGCCACGTTGGGTGTCATCGTCAAACAAGTCAACCAGATCAATTGCCAGGGACAAGCCACAGCTTCACTTCGTCTCGATATCACCGGTGGTAAAAGTCCATACACGTATGCATGGAGTAATGGACAAACAAATGCCACCGCGGAAGGATTGGCCGCCGGCACATATACCGTCACGGTCACCGATGTTGTAGGCACGAAATATTCAGCATCTTCCGTCATCACCGAACCCACGGCAGTTACCGCTACGGCCATCGCTGAAGGCGCAGCATCAACAAACGGATCCGATGGAAAAGCAAGTGTGAAAGGAAGTGGTGGTTCAGGCAACTACACCTATGCGTGGGATAATGGCGAAACAACGGCAAAGGCGGTAAAACTTCCCGCAGGTGTCCATGTCGTTACCGTTACCGACGCCGCAGGATGTTCATCTACTGCGAGTGTAACCATCACCGAAAAGATTCTTGCCCTGCAGGTGACGATTGAACAAACCAATACCATCAAATGCGCAGGGAACGCAGAGGGAAGCATCAAGGCGAATGTAAAAGGCGGAAAGGAACCCTATACGTATGCCTGGGAATCAAACGCCGGCACAGCATCCTTAGACAAACTCGATGACGGAGTTTACAAGCTTACAGTGACAGACGCAACGGGTCAAACCGCAACATCTGTGATAAGCGTATTTTCTCCACAACCACTTTCGTTGGCCATAAAAGCCGATGCGCCCGCTTCGACAAATCAAACCGATGGAAAAGCAAGTGTAACCGTCACCGGTGGCACAGGAAAATATGCCTATAAATGGGATAGCGGAGAAACTACGGCAAAGGCACTTTCACTCGGCGCAGGAAGCCACACCCTGACTGTGACAGATGAAAATGGTTGTTCAGCAACAGGAACGATCGACATCACTGAAAATATCCTCGCCCTGCAAGTCACAATCGAACAAACACAAAAGATAAAGTGTGCAGGAGCAAGTGATGCAGCAATCAAGGCGATCGTAAAGGGCGGGAAGGAACCATACACCTACAAATGGAATATCAATGGAAGTACTGCCGAACAGGCTAATCTTGCTGACGGTGTTTATACTTTGACCGTGACCGATGTCGCCGGGCAATCCGGCAGTTTCACCATGAATATCATTTCACCGCAACCACTTATTGTTACTACCAAAATTGAATCCCCAGCCTCCACAAACATGAAAGATGGCAAAGCCGCTGTCACCGTTACCGGAGGCACCGGAAAATATACCTATACCTGGGACTCGGGAGAAAAAGCAGCAAAGGCAGTCGTGCTCGGAGGTGGTTTACATACGGTCACCGTCACTGATGAAAATGGTTGCACAGCCACCGCTACCGTGGATATCACTGAAAACATTCTACCCCTCTCAGCAAGTATAAAACAAATTGATAAGATCGCCTGTGCAGGAGATCAAACCGCCAGCATTGTTGCCGAAATCTCAGGGGGCAAGCCACCATACAACGTAAAATGGAAGGGACCGGGACAGGAATTCTCTGACCTCCAGACACTCTCCAAATTACCCGCCGGTCAGTATGCGATGCAGGTCATTGATGCTAATGGCACTTCAGCCACTTCTTCTTACGAAATCCCATCGCCCAAACCTTTGGAACTCACTGTTGAGGAAGTATCACCGGCCAATACCGGAAGTAAAGATGGAACAGTCACCCTTAAAGCATCAGGCGGTACAGGCGCTTATACCCTGGAAGGCCACACCTGGAGCACGAATGCCTCAACGCATAAAATAGAGAAACTAGGCCCCGGCAAATACACCTACTCCATTAAAGATGCCGCAGGCTGCACCGCGAGTGTAGAAGCTACGATAACAGAAGACATTTTGCCGCTTACTGTTTCCGTAAAAGAAACCGCTAAAGTGCTTTGCGCCGGTACACCCGCTGGCGCTCTCGAAGCTATCGTGAAAGGTGGAAAACCTCCGTACACCTATGCATGGAGCAATAACAACTCCGCTGCATCGATCAGTAATATTGCCGAAGGAAATTATACGGTAACCATCACTGATGCTGTGGGCCAAACCGCACAAGGTCAATTCAAAATGACCGGACCCGCAGAGATGAAAGTCGATCCGGTCAACTTACGTTCCGCTACCAATGACCGCATCAGTGATGGTAAAGGAAGCGTAGAAGTCAAAGGTGGCACATCACCTTATACGTATCAATGGAATTCAGGCGAGACCTCGTTACAAGCCACTAAACTTCCATTGGGCAGAGGCACCGTTACGGTGACCGATGCCAATGGGTGCACAGCTACTGCAGAATTTTTGATCAAAGAAAAAGTATTGCCTGAGTTGACCGCCACCAGACTCGCATCCGGCGAACCGATCCGCATGGAAAAAATTCAGTTTGATGCGGACAGTACCGTGATCAAACCGGAGGCCGTTCCTTCACTGGATGAGTTGTATGAATTCCTGTACGACAACCCTACGATCATCATCGAAGTTTCCGGACATACGAACAGCTTGCCTGCGGATGAATATTGCGACCGGATCAGTACGGCCCGTGCCAAATCCGTGGCGGATTACCTGGTCAATAAAGGCATCGAACCCCGCCGTGTGATCTCCATCGGTCATGGCAAACGTAAACCGATTGCCACCAATCAGACCCCTGAGGGCCGGAAGAGAAATCAGCGGGTGGAGATACGGTTGATCAAGATTGGAGAGTAGGCTAGGTGCAGTGCTTGGGATCTCTGATGCCAGACGCGGTTGGTGAGCTGTAGCACATGGATGCGGGATGCAGGCCGAACCATCAGACATCAGACTTGATCTGTCTCCCAGATTTGCTTTTTCAATAAAGGGTGGCACATAAGGTGTTATATCTCTATGATAATGGTTAAACATGTCTGACGTCTTGTATCTGGCATCTAGAATGGATAGAAAGCCGTGATTTTTAAGGCTAATAATCACGGTTGACCGTGATTATTAGTCTTAAAATCCACGATCGACCGTGATTTTTAGTGCAAATTTTCACGGTTGACCGTGATTTTTTATATTTCTGGCGTACCTATTCGGGAGTGGAAGTAGACTATGTAGAGGAAAAGGACGGCCTTGTGAGTGGGTTTGAATTCAAATGGTCATCAAAATCAAATCGCACACCACAAGCCTGGAAGGAAGCCACAGGAGATGCACCCTGGCAGGTAGTGAATCCGGAAAACGCTGAAAAGTTTATCCTTTGAGCAGAAGGCTAGCTTTCTTGATCGTCAATGGTATTTGGATGCAACACAAAACCAGCCACGATTTGGCGATTAGAATTCCAAATAACTATCTTCGCCACTCTTTAGGGCCCATAGCTCATTCGGTTAGAGCATCTGACTCATAATCAGGGGGTGCCTGGTTCGATCCCAGGTGGGCCCACAATTCAGAGTGAGTGTATGTTTGAGTGTGGGTGTGTTTGACTTTTATCTTTCGGAGAATTTCTGCTTTATTAAAGAATCCTTTTTTTCCTTAATCACATTTCCTCCCTGAATCACTCACACACACCCAAACCCACTCCTGCTTAAGCATCTTATTTCCTTCGTCAGCCTGGTTTAAATGCCGATTCCATCCTCATCATTTCGGCCCGGCTGATTCCCAATTCCTTGGCTGCTTGACTCCATCGCCCTACAGATTGAAGGACTTTGACAATAATTGCTTCCATTTCAGCAGGTTTAACACGAAATCTGCTGGCCACTTCCCGCGCAAGATCCAGCTCGAGTGCATTGTCATATTCGGTGATATTCAGATGCAATCCGGTAGCATTAACAACAGGATTCATGTCATATGCTGGAGAAAGTATCCAGCCCTTGGGTGTTAAAAGAAAGCCATGGTTTCTCAGATGATCATCGGTGTTACTGACACAAATGTTGAAGACAATCCGAGTCCATAGTTCTTTAAGGTCTTTATTTGCCTGGGCACTGTATTTCACAATGCACTCCGCAAGATGCAGGTAACTAATACCCTCTTTACCGCTCAATCCATCATGGTGCCCCATCAAAGTCATTGCAGAAGCAAAATGGATTCGTTGATCCTGTATCCGGTCAAAGCGCTTCGTCACAAAAGAGTGATACTTACTGGTAAATTTCCGGGCGTATCCTTCCGCGGTCTGTATGCCAGCCTGTCTGGCAAGTTGGTTGACCACAGCTTCCCAACCACCAATATCAGTATCATCCTGGCGGCTTGGGAATTTTGCGATCCATAGATTGCCTTCCGGATCGATGATGCTGGCTTTTGGTCTTGCTCCACCAAGTGATGCGCCCGGGGCAAGGAGCAGCATAATACTTTCATTCAAAGCCACATCATCCATGTTGACGTCCTCCTCCAATCTGAGGCTCGCTTCTTCCAGTTCCCTTAACCTAATGAATGGTGGCGCACTGTAATCCTTTTGGCTATCCAGGAAAGAACCTTTTGGATCCAACTTGAACCGCAATCCACCCATCCGGAAGAGATCAAAAACTCCTAGCAAATAATCGCTGTCGAAGAGTGGGTTTACCTTTCGATCCTCCTGCCTTGCTGCCAGCGCTTCCCGGCGCTGCATGAGCACTCTTCCCCATCGATCAGGAGAGGAGTCTGTAAAGACACCAAAATTCGCTTTGCCCTGGCTTGGAAATTGGGGACCGGTGAAATGCTTTAGCTCCGGATCAAGAAGAATCGCAAACTTTGAGTTGATCCAATCCTTCTCATAGGCAAAGGAGAAGATTTCGTGACCCCTGGTGATTTGTGAACCTAAAATGCCTATCAGGGTAGATGTTTTTAACTCCCTCCAATCACCGTAAACATAGATATCCTTCCTGTTTTCGCCCTTTGCCATTATCTCTTAGGTTTTGCGATTTCCGCATCCTGTAGCTTGCGTCCTAGAGGGTCATCGAAGGCAATGGACTTTAAATCATTTTCTAAACCCAGCACGAAGAGTACCTGCACGTAAGCACTCATAGACACACCCGGTTCACCCTTTTCCAGCAACTGGACAGTCGAGCGCGAGATGCCGGCACGCTCAGCCATTTGGCTCTCAGATAGCTTCCTGCGCTTCCTGGCCAACTTGATGTTTTCACCGATGTCCTTTAGGATCTTCTCTGCTGTAGGTAGTATATATATTTGCTTATTTCGCATTTGATTGAAATATAAATCAAATATACTATTAATTGACTGATATTTCAATCATATTATTTTAATTACTATGTATATTTAGCATATTATAGGACTAACATGTTGATTACCTGATGGATACCCATCGTCTTATCCTGAAATAGCTTGTCAATTTCAAGGCTCAAAAGGATGTACGATCCAATGAAAAAGGACAGAAAGAAAGACTCACTTAACAGAGACCACAAATAGAAAAGGTAAGGATTGCCTTAGATATAGAATCCGTGATCCTCAAATAAAAAACCCGGAACGATCTTTATCGCCCCGGGTTCCATGTGATATGAAGTGTGATTACAATCGCTGGATCACCAGTTTTCCGGAATAGTACTGGTCATTTGTTTTGGCACTGATGTAATAGCTGCCCGCAGGAAGTGAGGAAACATTCACCGCATCGAATTCATTGCTGACGGATTGTTGCAAACTCAACTGGCCCGCACCTCCATAGATGCTAACCGTAGCCTCTTCATCAATGTTGAGGCGTACCATGTCCGATGCCGGGTTGGGCCACATCGTCAACGGCTGGACTTCAATCGGATCCACAGGATCTACCGCAGTCAGACCAGTGTAGTAGTACCATTTCTTTTCCTCAAGTTTCCACTCATCATCCACTACATCGTAGGATGACTTGAAGTTGTAGGCCAGATACTCATCCTGCACATAGCCATAGGTCTCCATGACGCGCTCCCAACCTCCAATCTCATTCTGATCCACGATCTCTTTCATGATCACCCGGTACTGCGCATCATACGCATACCCATCTACATGAATCAGTTTCCAATCATTGGTCTCCGCATCCACTACGAAGTGTTGCACAAGCTCTTCTTTGCGGAAAGGCGTATACCGGTATTCAATTTTAGATTCAGCAAGGAATCCATTAAACCCATCTGATACAAGCTTGGTAGAAGTGATGAGCAAATGATCATCATAAAAGAACTCTTCTCTTTCCGCCGGATATAATTCGCCGGCATCGACATTGAAGGATTCTATCTGCAGCAGATCGCCTTCAGCACTATAATGATAGCGATCCAGAAAGATGATCGGAAACTCAAACAGATCTGTTGAACTCAGGCTCTCTGTCAACCGGCCCTGCGCATCGTACGTGTTCCAGACTGAAAACAACCGAACCCAATCCCGCAGTTCAACCGACCATCCACTGACAAAGAACGAATCCGCATCAGTCTGGCTATTACCGTGTGGAAAATACTCGATTCTGGAATCCGGCAGATATTCACCGGTAGTCTCATCATACACCATCGCGAAGGCATCCACCAACCGGCCGAGTTCATCAGAGATCAAGGTCGTACGACTCAGTGGCAACCAATAGTCCACATTGAAGAAAGATTCCGTGATCACTTCCACTCCATCCTGAGGATAGGTGTATTCGTTGCGAAACAATGGCAATGAATCATGTTGCATAAGATCATATCCAAAGTAACTCACGGTAGAATCCAATCTCAGTTCATTCGAACGGTTGATCAGTCGTGGCTTCAGGTCATATTCCGGTTGCGGGCCCGGTACATCATACCCGGCGGCACGGAATATTTTCTTCACACTGTATCCCCAGTTGAATGCATACGATTCCAGGCTGGAGGGAATTTGTTTTTGGGCGAAAACCGGGCTCCACATCGGGGCCAGGATCATCAGGAGTAAATAAACAGGTCTCATCTTTTTTAATTTTTAAAGTGACGTAATGGCTTTTTTTCGTTTGATGAGTCAAAAGTATAGGCGCCCCGATCCCGCTCCAATTTATACATGACCGAATGCCGGATTCCGCCGGATGAATGCCGTTTAAGTGCTGAAGAAAATCTGAGGAACCGGTGTCAATTGGCAATCAATGGGCAATTCGAAGCGCAACGAAGATCCCGCAGTGCTGCAAAGCCACTAAGCGGGAAGGCAATGGGCAATAGACAATTGGCAATTCACAATAGGCAATGTGCAGGAAGAAACTACGATTGGGACTAGGACCATTTGTTTCACCCTGACTTCGATATTCATTATTCGTTATTCGCTATTCGTCATTCCATTTCGCTGGCACAATTTGTTGTGCGGGGCACAATTTGTTGCGCAGGGCACAATTTGTTGTGCGGGGCACAATTTGTTGTGCCCCTACGTTCTTCGTTATTCTTAACGGACAGCGGGGTATTTTTTTACCCCCCGACCACCTCACCTTTGTGGTATTCAATGCATTAAACTATCGACAACATGAAAATTTTATCTTTTTCGCTGAAAATCATGCTCTTAGCAGTGATTCCGGCATTTTTAATGACGAGCTGCAAGGACGAAGACAACCCACCGGATACCGCCACCATTCACGGTACGATCACCCTGGAAAATGCCCAATTGTGGGATACCTGGAAGGACAGCGGTGAGGTCCAGTTGACCCTCTTCCCTGAATTCGTACTCGCCGTACCACCTGCAGGACAAGGCTGGGGTGAGATCCCTGACAATTTCTTCGGCCCGGGCGTACCAGGCGGAACATTTGCACTGGGTGCTCCGATTTCTGTCAATGTGATTGACTACGAACAAGGCACAAACGAAATCCACTACGAACTGGAAATTGATTTCGGCACCAGCGAATCAGCAACCTTTTCCGCGCTGGCTTTAGGCTTGAGACACAACAATATCACGGACCCTTCCCTCCGCACAGCTACGTTGGGTGTACATTGGGGCGAACCAGATACGACCAGCCATGGTATCGTGATCAAAATCAATGCCGGTGGCAACATCATTCCGATCTTCAATTATCCTGCTCCATCTACATTCACCGTAGAGAAGGGTGACAACGTGGAGATCAACTTCAAAGCTGATTTTGATTTTGTAAATCAGTGGTACCAGTAATCAGCAAAACACTTTTTATTGCAGGCCTTCTTCTGTGCTGCATCGATCTCCATGCCCAATGGACCTTCAAAGGGCAGGTGATCGACGCCGCATCAGGAGAAGGCCTGTCTTACGTCAACATCACTTTTAAGGACGCCATCACGCACAGCACGACAAGTGATCAACATGGCGCCTTCAGTATCTCCGGCCTCACCGAACCTGCCTACCATGTGATGTTTTCTATGATCGGGTTTCAAACCGTCATCATCGATAGTCTCAAAGAAAATTCAAGCCCCATCAGGGTCGAAATGTTCCCTGAATCTTACCTCACTCAGGAGATCGTCGTCTCCGCCTCTAGAAAATCACAAAGCCTCAATCTCGCCCCCGCCAGCGTCGGTCTGGTCAGCAGACAACAAATCCTGCAATCCGGAACCTCGCAGTTTGATGATGCGTTTAACAACATCAACGGCATAACCGTTACACGCTCCAGCAATGCCAACGTACAATCCTTCTCCATTCGCGGTGCTTCCGAAGTGGCCGGCGGTGGCATTGGCAACCGCGTGCTGTTGTTGCTCGACGGCAGGCCCGCTATTACTCCGGAATCGGGCGGTGCCCTTTGGAACCTCGTACCCCTCAGCGCGATCGAACGCGTCGAAGTGATCAAGGGCGCCTATTCGTCCCTCTTTGGTTCCAGCGCCATGGGCGGCATCGTCAATGTGATCACGCGCACGCCCGACACCGCATCACAGTCGGTGCTCAATCTCCATTATGGATTCTATGGTTATGCTCCTGAATATACCGGATATCATAAGTACAACGATTACTATGGAGTAGATTTTGTCACCAGCCGCAAGCTGAATAAATGGTCCTATCTGTTCAATTTTACCGGCAAAACCAATGACGGGCATCGCGAACGCACCGCGTTTAATCAGTACAATGGGTATGGAAAATTCAAATTTGATTTTTCCCCCAACCGCAGCCTGCAGATCTCCGCGATGTATAATGATATCCTGAATGATGCGCCCGGCACCTGGATTAGTGCTACACAGGCATATTCTGTTGCGGATTTTAAGAAAGATGACACCCAGCATCGCCGGGAATGGAACGGAGATGTCTACTACCAGGCCTTTGCGCGGTCCAACATCAAATACTCCACCCGCTTTTATTATTACGGTGCGGCGTCCGATTATGTCTTTAATGCAGACCCTGAAAATGACAGCACCAATGTCAATACCGGCAAACAATTTATTGACTCTGAATACGTCCGTGTCAGCCGCCTGGGAAATACTTCCCAGATCGACATGAGCATGGGGGATGTGCATTATATGATCGGTGGATTTGAAATACAATCAGATTATGTCAATGGACAACCGGATACGATTCTCTACGGGATCCACCGGGCCTGGAACTTCGGCGCGTTTGTACAGGACCAGATGACCTTTAGTGATCGTCTGACGGTGACCGCGGGTATCCGATATGATTATTACCAGATCAAGGGCACTTTTATGGAAGGCAATGTCAACCCCAAGATTGCCGCCGTGTATCAATGTTCGCCCAGGGTATCCGTGCGTTCCTTGCTGGCCAGGGCTTTTCGTAATCCTTCGATTGCGGAGCGATACACGAAATTTGAACAAGGCGGTGGATTGTATTTTACCACCAGTCCCGGGTTGCGAGCAGAAAAACTCACGTTAAGTGCGGAACTCGGCACAAAAATCAACCTGAACAAAATGAGGTTTGATGTTGCGCTGTACTACAACAAATACAAGGATCTCATTTCCTATCTGCAGCGCTCGGCCCCCGGCGAACCCTTGCTCTTTGAAGTGGTCAATCTCAATAAAGCCATCATGCAAGGTTTTGAGATCAGTGGTGAATATTCGCCGATCAGGGAGATTACACTTCAGGCTGGCTATACCTACCTGGATGCCCGCGATATCTCGGACGAACGCGTGGACGATGAACTGGCCTACAAATCAAAACACACCACCTACGTCAACCTCCTGGGCAATTACAAGCGTTTCCAGCTCTTCCTCCAATCCCGCTCCCGCAGTCGCATTGACGAAGTGTACATCTATCCCGGCAGCGAACCAGCAGGCTATATCCTCTTCAGCGGCAAACTTTCCTATGCCCTGTCTGAAAAATCATCTGTCTATTTCAAGCTCGACAATGCCACCGATGTGCAGTATGAGGAGATCGAACGGTATCGGATGGCGGGGAGGAGTTTTATGTTTGGGGCGAGTATGGAATTCTGACCCAACGCTTTTTGAAAATGTGCAAAGAGCCTGAAGGGTTGCACTGAAATAGGAAGTTATACACCCTTCAGAACTTATACCCCGCAGATATACCCGCATAATACGGGACAAAATCAATGCTGTTAAACACCGGACATGCAAATGCC